>JABIWM010000090.1 GCA_018701255.1 Alphaproteobacteria bacterium
GCTTAAATACAATTTCTGATGCGCTGTCCGTCATTTTAACAATCATATCTGCCACATTCTTAATTGAGAGCTCAACTGGGTTGCCAATATTGATAGGGCCTTTATCTCCCTTATCATTAGCCATAAATAACATTAATCCATCAATTAGGTCATCGACATAACAGAAACTTCTGGTCTGGCTTCCATCACCATAAATTGTAATAGGTTCAGCATTTAGGGCTTGAACAATAAAATTACTGATAACTCGGCCATCATTAGGATGCATTCTTGGGCCGTATGTGTTGAATATCCGTGCGACCCGGATATCAACGCCGTGCTGCCTATGATAATCAAAAAACAATGTTTCAGCCGCTCGTTTACCCTCGTCATAACAGCTCCTTATCCCTATCGGATTGACATTGCCGAGATAATCTTCTGATTGCGGGGACACTTTAGGGTCACCATAAACTTCACTAGTAGAAGCTTGAAAGATGCGTGCTCCCGTGCGCTTGGCGAGTCCTAGCATATTGATTGAACCCTCTACTGATGTTTTGATTGTCTGGACGGGATCATGCTGATAGTGTTTAGGGCTTGCAGGGCAAGCTAAGTTCCATACTTCATCGACCTCAACATAAAGAGGAAAATTAATATCATGTCTAATAATCTCAAATCTTTCATGATGGATGTGGTGCGAAAGATTAGATTTTGAACCGGTGAAGAAATTGTCCGCAACAATCACGCGGTCGCCACGGCTCATTAATCGATCAACAAGATGAGAGCCGAGAAAGCCACCGCCGCCAGTAATGAGAGATACTTTTTCCATGCTAACTTTAACCTATATTTTTAAAGAAGATGATCTTTTTCAAATCATAGTATAACATAATTCTCCCGATAATCTTAAAATAGAAAAGATAGATGTTTAAATGAAAAAAGCATTAATTTCTGGAATAACAGGGCAAGATGGTGCATATCTGGCGCGGCTTCTGTTGACAAAAGGTTATGAAGTTCACGGCATAAAGCGACGTGCGTCTTCCATTAATACAGTTAGAATTGATGAAATTTATGAAGACCCTCATGAGCCGCATCCCCGCCTTTTTCTCCATTATGGCGATATGACGGATAGTCTTAACATCACTTGGCTTTTAAAAGATATTAAGCCAGATGAGGTTTATAATCTGGCTGCCCAAAGTCATGTTCAGGTGAGTTTTGAAACGGCCGAATATACTGCAAATGTTGATGCATTAGGAACATTACGAATGCTTGAGTCTTTGAGATTGCTTGAGCTGGATCAGACAACACGATTCTATCAAGCATCATCGTCTGAGCTATTTGGTAAGGTTGCGGAAATGCCGCAATCTGAAACCACGCCGTTTTATCCGCGTTCACCATATGCGGCAGCTAAACTCTATGCCTATTGGGTTTGCGTTAATTATCGCGAAGCTTACGGGATGCATGCATCAAATGGCATATTATTCAATCATGAGAGCCCAATGCGAGGGGAAACTTTTGTGACCCAAAAAATTGCCCAGGCGGTAGCTAATATCAAAGTAGGGTGTGGCCAAACTCTGTATCTCGGCAATCTGGATGCTAAGCGTGACTGGGGTCATGCAAAAGAATATGTTGAAGGCATGTGGCGTATTGTTCAGAACAATATCGGTGATGATTTTGTTTTAGCAACAGGGCGAACGGAAACAGTCAGACGGTTTGTCGAACTAGCATTTAACTGTGTCGAGATTGATATCATCTGGCAAGGCGAAGGTCTTAATGAGGTTGGTTATGATAAAAAGACCGGTAATATTCTCGTCAAGATTGACCCAAAATATTTTCGCCCATCAGAGGTTGATGTTCTGGTTGGTAATGCAGAAAAAGCCAAAAACATTCTTGGTTGGGAAGCTAAAATATCACTCGAAGACCTTGTAAGTGAAATGGTTCGCGTGGCAATTCATAATGCTGGCCTGCCAAAAACTAAAATAATTATGGCTGAGTTTTAATGTTCGAAATTGCAGATAAACGCATCTGGGTTTGCGGACATAATGGCATGGTAGGGCGTGCCGTTATCAGAGCACTTCATGAATATAATTGTGATATTCTTACCGTTGAACGGCAAGAACTTGATCTTACTCGGCAGCAAAACGTTGAAGACTGGATGGAAAAAGCCAAACCTGATGCCGTGATCATTTGTGCGGCTAAGGTTGGTGGTGTTCTTGCCAATGATACTTTCCCTGCAGACTTTATTTATCAAAATATGAGCATTGAAACCAATATTATTCACGCTTCATATTTATGTAATGTGACAAAACTTATCTTCTTAGGGTCGAGTTGTATTTATCCAAAACTTGCTGATCAACCAATAAAAGAGGAGGCTTTGCTTTCTGGTGATTTAGAGCAAACTAATCAGTGGTATGCTATCGCCAAAATTGCCGGCATTAAACTTTGTCAGGCTTATCGCAAACAGCATGGTTGTGATTTCATCTCTGTTATGCCAACCAATCTCTATGGACCTCATGATAACTTTGACCTTGATACAAGCCATGTCATTCCTGCCCTTATTCGAAAAGCACATGAAGCCAAATCAAATGAGGCTTCGACAATGACAATTTGGGGCTCTGGCAAGCCTTTCAGAGAATTCATGCATGTTGACGACTGTGCTTCAGGCATTCTGTTCTTGTTAGAACATTATTCGGATTATTTACACGTTAATCTAGGCACCGGTAAAGACATCACGATTTATGATCTCGCTTTGAATATAAAACAGGCGGTAGGCTTTCACGGTGATATTGTTTGTGATCTGTCAAAACCAGATGGCACATTTAGAAAATGTCTTGATGTGTCTCTTCTCAATAATCTTGGGTGGCAAAGTAAAATCAATTTTAAAGATGGTTTGAGAGAAACAGTAAATTGGTTTAATAAATATATGGCCGAACAAAGTTAATTTTAATTTTTAGTATTACAATCATTTGCTGATCATTAATGGAACATGTAGACAGAATTGCATGGATAACAATCAACCAAAAGTATCAATTATCACCGCTGTCTACGATAGCGAAAAAACAGTTGCTCAAACTATTTCAAGCATCAAGTCACAGACCTATGAAAACATTGAGCATATCATTATTGAAGGTGAGTCTACCGATAACTCCCTAAATATTATCCATGGATTTGAAGACCCTAAACTAAAAATATTCAGTGACGCTGATCTAGGGCTTTA
>JABIWM010000009.1 GCA_018701255.1 Alphaproteobacteria bacterium
ATCGCCTATGTCTGTGGTATGATATGGAACTTTGGATGTTAGTGCCTCAGACGTCCCATCAGAATGGATGAGATGTAGCTCAGCTGTCTGGCCATCTTGTCCGCCTTTAAATCCCCAAGGCGCAAATTTATGGCCTTCACCTTCAACAGAAAATCCGCCCGGCTCCAGAAACTGAAAAGCGCGACACGCCCCTAAACCGCCTCTGGTGCGTCCAGCTCCTGATGTATCCTCGCGCAATTCATATCTGGTTACGCGCATAGGCAGATGGCTTTCGATATCTTCGATGGGATTGTTTCTGGTATTGGCATAAAGCGTGTCTACGGCATCCATGCCATTGCGTTCAAAACGCCCACCGTAAGAGCCTTCAAATATTTCCATATGCACCCAGTGGGTTTCTTCTTTCAGTCCGGAAAAGGCAATAACTTTCAGATTGCCAATACCTGCTGATACTTGTTCCGGCACGGCTTCGGCCAGGGCTTTCATTACAGTATCAGCCAGCTGATTGCCCGGGGTAAACCGCGCAATAACCGGTGCTGGAAAAATCGGATTTGCCATACAGCCGCGCGGCACCTTTAAGGTAATCGGGCGGGTTAAGCCAGAGTTCTGGGGAATATATCCATATACATCGGAATCAAGCAAAACAGTCCGTACCGTCAACCAGATGGATATATCAACAGTACCAATCAGCGGCATATTGATAGGGCGGTCAGATATTTGTGGTGCTGTTCCTTCCAGATCAACTTCCATTTCATCGCCGGAAATTGTAATGGTTACAACAATAGGCAGATCACATCTGTCCGGATCATCCAGAAATCCATCCATATAAGTTGTTGCTGAATAAACACCATCAGGAACATTGCTGATAGCCTCACGCATCAATCGCTCAGAGTAATCCATTAAGGCTTCGCTGGCATCATCAACCGCCTGAAGTCCGTAACGATCAACCAGATCAATAAAGCGGTCAGCACCAATTTGACAGGCAGCAACCTGTGCTTCCATGTCGCCGACTACCATGCCCGGTGCGCGGACATTGTCTTTCAGAATTTGCCAAACCGCATCATTGCACACGCCGCCATCATAAACCTTGATAGCCTTGAACTGAAGCCCTTCGGCATACACATCAATAGCATCGACAATGCCGCAACTGCCCGGACTAAGCGCGCCCACATCCAGATGATGCGCGGTTGTTCCGGAAAATCCGATGAGCTTACCATCATAAAAAACCGGAACAATCAAAGCGATATCAGGGCCATGGCTGGCACCGCCATAAGGATCATTATGCATGATAACATCCCCATGTTTAAATGGCGTGCCGCGTTTTTCAAAAACCTCTATGACATTTTTGACATATCCGGGGATAGGCCCGGATTGAAGTGGTGTTGACTGAACGGATTCAGCTAGCTGATTGCCTTTGGCATCAGTAAGCGCCGTGCCAAAATCTTCAGATTCGCGAATGATTGATGAATAGGACATCCGCATCAGCTTATACCCCATTTCAATAGCAATATTCTGCAAGGCGCCTTGAATGACGCTAGCGGTAACAGGATCAATCGAACGCGAGGGTTGTGTTGACATGGTCATGTTTCTCCACTTTCTCTATTTTTTCTATGCCTTGATGGAAATGAGCATATTGCCCTGATTATCAATTCGGAAATGGTCATCCGGACGCACAACAGTAGTCGTATCCTGTTGTAAAATGATGGCTGGCCCATCTATTCTGGTTTCTAGCGGCAGCTTATCCCGTTGATAAATCGCCGTATCAAACGTCTTAAGCTCCGCGTTATGACGGAATACGCATGGCGTGGTTTTTATGTGGGCGTCTGCAATAGAACCGGATATGGGAGTATCCTGTTTTTCCAGCTTTGTTGATTTGCCTATCCCTGATACGCGGACATTGACAATCTCTTTGGGGCTATCAGGGAATGACCGTCCATATTCGGTATGGTGCTGTTTTTCAAACTGGTCAAAGAGCCTTTGTTCAGCGGCGGCATCGAAACGGTCATCATCGATTTTCACACGCAACTCATAACCCTGCCCAACATAACGTATGTCAGCATAGCGAAGGAATTCCACATCCTCATCAGCAATGTTATCGGCATGAAATTGCTTGGCCAGCTGGCCTTCCATATCGGTAAACATCGTTTCTACTCTGATATGATCAACCTGTTTGGATACCTGAAAAGCCGTACGGATCGCATCATATTTGATATCCGTGGTTAATAGACCAATAGCTGAGGTAATTCCCGGATATGGTGGAACAATCACCTCAGGGATAGCCAGCAAAGCGGCTACTTCGGCTGCTTGTAATGGCCCGCCGCCGCCAAATGCCATCAATGAGAACTCTCTGGGATCAAGCCCGCGTTGCACGGTTCGTGATCTGATAGCGTTCGCCATGGCAGAGTTCACAATGGTAATAATGCCTTCTGCGCATGACAGGCGATCCATAGATAATTCATCCGCTAGCGTATCAATCACCTGATTGGCTTTGTCCTGATCTAGCGTCATTTCGCCACCAAGAAAATTATCCGGAATTAATCTGCCAAGCGCCAGATTAGCATCGGTAACTGTTGGTTGATCACCGCCAAACCCGTAACAGGATGGCCCCGGTCTGGCACCAGCAGAACGTGGGCCTACCTTGAATGCGCCACCTTTATCGCGGAAGGCAATGGACCCGCCGCCTGCACCAATCGTATGAATATCAATCATGGGAACCATAAGCGGAAAACCGGCAATCCATGTATCACGCGGCGACGCTTCGGCAAATTGCCCATGCTGGATAATGCCAATATCAGCAGACGTGCCACCAACATCAAAAGTAATCAGGGAATGGCGATCAGATTGCCCTCCAGACCATGCCCCGCCCATGACACCGGCGGCAGGACCACTAAGAATAGTCAATACCGGTTTTTCCGCCACCATAGAAGACGTAGCAAGCCCGCCATTAGACCCCATGATATGCAGATCAGATGCATATCCTTCATCGGCAATTTTCTGTTCCAGCATGGTCACATAATTACGGACTTTAGGGCCGATATAAGCATTGATTGCAGTGGTGGTAAAACGTTCAAATTCTCTGAATTGCGGGGACACATCTGATGAACATGTGACAAAAGATTCCGGATAAACGTCAAGCACTAGCTCACGCGCGCGATGCTCATGTCTGGGATCAAGAAAAGCAAAAAGGAAACAGATAGCAATGGCATTAATGCCGTTTTCCTTGAATGTCAGGGCGGCGGCTCTGACGGCATCTTCGTCCAGTTCAATCAGAACTTCACCGCTGGGTGGGGCGATCCGGTGCGGAACGGTCTTACGCCACCGACGCTTAACAAGTGGCCGGTCTTGCCATGGAATTTCCTGTTGAATGGAAAAATGCTGTGGCCGCTGGTGGCGGCCAATATGGATAATATCGCGGTATCCTTCGTTCGTGATCATGCCGCATTCTGATCCATCATGTTCTAGCATGGTATTGGTTGCGGTTGTTGTGCCATGATAAATATGATCAACAGACGCACGATCAATAGAAAACCGTCGGCAAAGCTCATTAATGCCGCTCATAACACCTTCGGATGGATTATGCGGGGTGGTAGGGGTTTTATGTGTAAATGTTTTCCCGGAAACAGAATCGAACAACACCAAATCGGTAAATGTGCCGCCGACATCAACGCCAATTAGTCGCACAGGAATATCCCCCTATCATATTATAATTATGTGTAATGATAGTATAATGCTAATTTAGATATAACAAATAGTATATTATATCTGTTAAGCGCCGGGCGTTTTGCCGCCAGCATCCAAATAGCATTTTTATGCAATATTTTTTTATGTAATATTAACGTGACGAACGTCTTAGCGGATATAGAGTAAAAAAATATCTATAACCGCTAAGATTTGTCATCAAAATAGATCAAACAAGCTAGCTATTTTTTTGTTTGACGGTTTCCAGATAACTAACGCATTCATCAACAGTATGAACGTCAGCGAACTTGGCATCCAGATCAAACAGGTTCCATGCAACAGCACCCGGTATCCGGTCGCCAATACATTCCTTGACAGCGATGGTGCGGAAACCATCAGCAATGCCATCACAAACAGTTTCGCGGACACAAGCGGTTGCTGTCACCCCTGTGACCAATATAGTATCAACATTTGCCGCCCGTAATATGCCGGCTAATTCTGTTCCGTGAAAGCTACTGGCGCGTTTTTTGAGCAGAGTATATTCTCCCTCAACAGGTGCAATCCGGCTATCAATGGCCCATAATTCTTTGTCTTTGATATCAACAACATCAATGGGAATCTTACAATGCCAGAGCCCCATATCGGTAAACTCAGCATTGCGATCAGTCACTTCATAAGCTGTGGTGACATGGATAACGGGATGGCCATTTGCCCGGCAAGCCGCAAGCAATCGCTGCATGCCCGGAATAATCTCATTATCCATTTTATTCTGATCGCATGTGAAAGGATTGCCCGGCCGTGTCCATGCATTAGCCAGATCAACAGATATCAAAGCTGGTTTTTTGCCAAATCCGATACGGCGCTGGAAACCTCTTTGTTGATAGATTTCTGATGCTTTATCAAATGCCTGATGCAACATATCATCAAGCTCTTGCCAGTCCATATCTTTATCTGTCATGTTCGTATCCTTTGTTAATTATATTTAAGTAAAGATCATATAATGATGTGACGTAACTTCAAGAAAATAAAATTATGTTCAGCAGACATTGGTAATATTTTCACTAACGCTGTTTGCGATTTTCTCTTTTAAAAAAGGATGAACAGTGTTTTATTATTAGAATATGATAGGAGAGATTATGTATAGTGGTAAGTTATTTGATAAAATTAATTGTGGGCCTCTGGCTCTTAAAAACCGGATTGCTATGGCGCCGCTAACACGGCAATGCGCCGATGATGATGGCACGCCTAATGATGAAATGGTGGCCTATTACGCTCGCCGTGCACGCGGTGGTATTGGACTAATCATCACCGAAGGAACATATCCTGCCGATAATTTATCTGGTATTGGTTATCTGAACCAGCCGGGCTGTGACAATGATAAACATCAGGCTGGCTGGAAAAAAATAGCTGATGCCTGTCATAATCATGGGGCAAAAATAATTGTTCAGCTCATGCATGCCGGGCGGGTTGCTGACCCTAGAACAATCAAGGATGGCGAACAGCCGGTATCGGCATCTGATACCCACAGCTCTGGCTGGGTGCTTTATACGGATAACGATGCCGAATTGCATGATCGCGGGTTAACTGGCGAATGGCCAATAATCAATTTTCCGCCTGCCCGTAGCCTGACAGAAGATGAGCTGAATATAGTAGCGGATGATTTTGCGGCTGCTGCTAAACGCGCTGTTGATGCCGGATGTGATGGCGTAGAAGTCCATGGCGCAAATGGATATTTGCTATATCAGTTTACTGATCCAAAACAGAATCTGCGGACAGATGCCTATGGTGGTTCTGCAGAAAACAATTTGCGTTTCCCACGCATGGTTGTTGACCGTATTCGTGCCGCAATCGGGCCGGATAAGCTAATTACCTATCGCATCTCACAAGATGGTGTTGATGATTTTACCGGTTTCTGGGAAGCCGGGCAAAGCTATGTTGAGGCACTTGGTGTCGAGCTTGGGAAAATGGATGCTGATGCCATTCACTGGTCAAGTTTCAACTGGCAAGACAATCGGTATGATCCGTCCGCGCCACCGATTCCGGTAACATTGAAAAAAATGAGCGGCAAACCGTTTATTACCAATGGAAATATTTTTGATGGCGCGTCTGCCGAAGAAGTATTTAAACATGATGCAGGGGATATTGTTGCTGTTGGGCGGCCTGTTTTTGCGCATCCTGATTGGGCATATATCGTTGCGTCAGGCATGGATTACGACTGGATGGATTTCGACCGGAAGCATGTTATCAAGCCTGCTTATGATTATACCTATGCCTATCCGACAGGGCTGCCGGATAGAAACTGGGCACCAGACGCTAAAATAAAACGCTAAAATAATACGCTAGAAAGCAGAGGCCAGCATGAGTGAAAAATCAGCGACATCAACCGTATTGATTGATAATGATCAGTGCCGGCTAACGCTATGGTCGTTTGATGCTGGACAGGAAACGGGCTGGCATACGCATGGAATGGATTATGTTGTCATGCCCAAGGTAGTGGGCAAGGTCAGGTTGCAACATCCCGATGGGTCAGAAACCACGGCCGATATGTTGCCTGACACGCCCTATTACCGATCTGCTGGTGTTAATCACAACGTCATAAATGCAAGTGATGCACCATTTTCCTTTCTGGAAATGGAATTCAAGGCATAAGTGGAAATAAATATGCCATCACATGAAATGAATATTTAAGAGGAAATGATGAAATTATCTGTTGATCTAAACTGTGATATGGGCGAAGGCTTTGGTCACTGGGTGCTGGGGGATGCGCCTGACGAAGAGCTAATGAAAATTCTCAGCTCAGCTAATGTAGCAACAGGATTTCATGCTGGTGATCCGAATTCCATGAACACCATTGCTAAACTGGCGAAAGACAATAATGTCGGTTTGGGCGCGCATCCGGGATATCAGGATTTGCGCGGGTTTGGCCGCCGTTTTATTCAAACGCCATCGGATGAGCTGATCAATGATATTCTGTATCAGGTGGGTGCTTTGCGTGAGTTTGGTCGCCGCCATGATGTTGAGCTTCAGCATGTGAAGCCGCATGGAATGCTATATATGGAAGCCGCCCGCAACGAAGAATTATCAACAATGCTGATTGATACGCTCCAGAAAACCTGTCCGGATCAGATGATATTCTGTATGGGCATATCTGTTACGCGGAAAATTGCGCTGGAAAAAGGTTATCCCAGTGTCAGAGAATTTTACGCAGATAGGGATTATGATAGTACCGGATCAATTGTATTTGCCAAAAAAGTCGGAAAAATGGACCCTAAGGCAGTGGCAGAAAAATGTCTGCGCGCTTGCGTTGAAGGCAAGGTTGCAACAGTGGATGGGGTGGATATTGATATTGAATTTGAATCAATCTGTTTTCATTCTGATTCGCCGGGCGCCTTAGTCATAGGTCAGTCTGTTCACGATATTCTGAAAGCCAATGGTATTACCATCGAGGCGCCGAGGAAAACACGGTGACGACACCGTTATCATTGCATTAATTTATTATATGAAATCAAGAAAGGGTAGTTATGTCAGATATTCAGTCACCGTTACCGGGAACATTTTACTTCACGCCGTCACCGGGTGAGCCGTCATTTAAATCAGCTGGTGATTCTGTTAGCGAAGGTGATGTTATCGGGCTCATCGAAGTAATGAAAACCTTTATCGAAGTAAAAGCAACCGAAGCAGGAACGTTTGAAAGCTATGAAATTGGCAATGAGCAACCTGTTCAGGCTGGCCAAGTTATTGCCAAATTGAAATAAATCATCATGACTATACAAAGACTTCTCATAGCCAATCGAGGTGAGATTGCTGTTCGTATAATCCGTGCAGCGCAATCGCTAGGCATTAAAACGATACAGGTTTATTCCGAAGCAGATGCGAATATGCTGGCCGTTTCCATGGCTGATGAAGCTGTATGTATCGGCCCTGCGCCTGCTGCGCAATCCTATCTAAATAGTGATGCTATTATCGCGGCCGCTATCGCTGCGAACGCTGATGCTATCCATCCCGGTTATGGTTTCCTTGCCGAGAATGCAAATTTTGTTCGTGCTATTTCTGCGGCAGGATTAACTTTTGTTGGGCCGAATGCTGATCTGATCGACATGATGGGCAATAAAATTGCGGCCAGACAAACGGCGATGAAGGCAGATGTTCCCGTGGTTCCCGGATCAGACGGGGCAGTAACTGATCTGGATGAAGCCGCCAGCATTGCTGAGAAAATTGGCTATCCTGTTATGATCAAAGCGGCGGCCGGTGGTGGTGGTCGGGGTATTCGTATCGCCGAAGACGAAGACAGTCTGCGGCGTCTGGCGCCTCAAGCACAAGCCGAAGCACAGGCCGCGTTTGGTGATGGCAGCTATTATCTGGAATACATGGTTGTTAATGCGCGTCATATCGAAGTCCAGATTATGGGTGATGGCAATGATGCCGTGCATTTTTTTGAACGGGAATG
>JABIWM010000091.1 GCA_018701255.1 Alphaproteobacteria bacterium
ATATCGA
Source organism: Alphaproteobacteria bacterium (assembly GCA_018701255.1). Lineage (GTDB taxonomy): Bacteria > Pseudomonadota > Alphaproteobacteria > Puniceispirillales > UBA1172 > UBA12202. The sequence continues at coordinate 8 of JABIWM010000091.1, forward strand.
TGAGTGGCTAACCCGGCAAGCGGCTGAAAAAGCAGACGCATCTATTCAACAAGCCCAACATGCAGGAATATAATCATGACCAGAATTGATGAAAAATCGACTTGGCTTAAGCGCCGTCTAGACATGCAGGACAAATTGCAAGCGGGTGGTGTCTGGTCACCTGAACAGGAACATGATGCTTGCGGTGTGGGACTGATCGCGGCTATTGATGGCACGGCATCACGTCAGGTGGTGGAAAAAGCTATCGAGGCATTGCAGGCTATCTGGCATCGTGGAGCGGTTGATGCAGATGGAAAAACCGGTGACGGAGCAGGTATCCATCTGGAAATCCCGCGTGACTTTTTTGCCCAGCATATCGAACATACCGGTCATGTGGTTGATGACGGCCGTATCGGGGTTGGTATGGTGTTTTTGCCGCGAACAGATATGGCCGCGCAGGAAACATGCCGCTGTATTGTTGAAAATGAAATTCTGGCCGCCGGTTTCCGGATTTATGGCTGGCGGCAGGTTCCTGTTGATATATCGGTCATTGGTGATCGCGCAGATGCGACCCGACCCGAAATCGAACAGATCATGTTTTCAACACCAAGCGACTGGCATGAAGATGATATCGAACGTCAGCTTTATGTGATCCGCCGCAAGATTGAAAATGCGATACTGGCTAAACGGATTATGGAGTTCTATTTATGCTCTTTTTCGGTTAGATCAGTCATTTATAAAGGCATGTTTCTGGCTGAACAGGTATCTGATTTTTACCCTGATCTGAAAGATGAGCGTTTTATCTCACGATTTGCGGTTTATCATCAGCGTTATTCCACCAATACCTTTCCGACATGGAAACTGGCACAACCGTTTCGGGTGCTTGCCCATAATGGCGAAATTAATACCTTTCGCGGTAACCAGAACTGGATGTCCTGTCACGAAGACCGGATGGGCTTACCAGCATTCGGTGATGATATTGAGCATCTGAAGCCGGTTATTCAGGGCGGATCATCGGATTCCGCCGCGCTTGATGCGGTGTTTGAATTATTGCTGCATGGTGAACGTGATCTGCCTATGGTCAAAACAATGATGGTGCCAGAAGCCACCGGTGATGACGTGGGGCAGGATTTAAAAAATCTATACGGATATTGCAACGCGGTGATGGAACCATGGGATGGCCCCGCCGCGCTTGCCATGGCATCAGGTGACTGGGTGCTGGCATCGGTTGACCGAAACGGATTGCGTCCCATGCGGGTGACGGTGACCACGGATGGGTTCATCATTGCCGGATCAGAAACCGGCATGGTGCAGGTAAATGAACAGATGGTGATGGAAAAAAGCCGTCTGGGGCCGGGGCAGATGATAGGTGTTAATCTGGCCGAAGGACGCATTTATCATGATGCCGAATTAAAAGATATGCTGGTAAAACGGCGCGACTGGGGCAACTGGCTAGGCAAGTCACAGGTGATGGATGATCTGTTAGCAGAAAATCAGAACACGCCATTAGATATTCTGGCTGGTGATGATTTGCGGCGCCGTCAATTTACCGCCGGATGGACGCTGGAAGATTTGGAATTATTGCTTCAACCCATGGGCGAGGATGGCAAGGAAGCCATTGGATCAATGGGTGATGATACGCCATTAGCGGTGCTGTCCAATACCTATCGCGGTTTGCATCATTTTTTCCGCCAGAATTTTTCACAAGTCACCAATCCGCCGATTGATAGCTTGCGTGAACGGCATGTGATGACGCTTCGTACGCGGCTTGGGAATCTGGGCAATATTCTGGACGAAAGTCCGGAACAATGTGATCATTTGCTGCTTAATTCGCCTGTTCTGACAATGGCAGAAGAAGCCAGATTGCGGGAATGGCTGGGCGGCCGGGCGGCTGTTATTGATATTACCTATCCGGTGGATAAAGGGGCAGACGGGTTTCAGCAAGCCATTGAACGCATAGAACGCGAATCCGAAGAAGCGGTGCGCGGCGGGGCAGAACATCTGATTCTGGATGACCGCAATACATCAATTGAACGAATGGCGCTTCCATCGGTTTTAGCCGTGGGCGCGGTGCATACGCATCTGGTGCGGCGGCAATTGCGTACCTTTGCGTCAATTAATTTGCTCAGCGGAGAATGTCTGGACGTGCATCATTTTGCCGTGCTTATCGGGGTTGGTGCAACAACTGTTACGCCATGGCTGGCCGAAACCAGCCTGCGGGATCGCCATGAACGCGGTCTGTTTAAGGGCATGTCACTGGAAACAGTGATAGGCAATTACCGGACAGCGATTGAAAACGGATTGCTTAAAATCATGTCCAAAATGGGCATTTCCGTGCTGGCATCCTATCGTGGTGGCTATAATTTTGAATCGCTTGGGTTATCGCGGTCGCTGGTGTCACAATATTTTCCGCCAATGACATCGCGCATTTCCGGACTTGGTCTGACTGGCATATTCACCCAGATCAGAGCGCTTCATCAACAAGCATGGTCAGAACGTCAAGCGGTGTTGCCGGTTGGTGGGTTTTTCCGGTTTCGTAAATCTGGCGAAAGCCATGCTTTTGATGCTAACGTTATTCATACCATGCAACGGGCTTGCGATACCGGTAGTTATGACGCGTGGAAAGCATATAGCGATGGCGTGGCTAAATCCGGCCCGGTTAATTTGCGTGATTTGCTGGATTTCGTCCCACAATATGATCCAACGGACACAGATCAGGTGCAAAGCATTACATCTATCCGGAAAAAGCTGGTATCGCCGGGGATATCGCTGGGCGCTTTAAGTCCGGAAGCACATGAAACGCTATCGATTGCCATGAACCGTATTGGTGCAAAATCCGATTCCGGTGAGGGGGGCGAAGACCCGTCACGCTTTGTTTTGCGTGAAAATGGGGATAATCCGTCTTCGGCCATTAAACAGGTGGCCTCTGGCCGATTTGGTGTAACGGCTGAATATCTCAATTCATGCGAAGAACTGGAAATTAAAGTGGCGCAAGGGGCAAAGCCGGGCGAAGGTGGCCAGTTGCCGGGCATCAAAGTCGATAGCCTGATTGCCAGATTGCGGCACTCCACGCCGGGGGTTACGTTGATCTCACCGCCGCCACATCATGATATCTATTCTATCGAGGATTTGGCGCAGTTGATTTATGATTTGAAACAGATCAACCCCAAAGCCAGAGTATGCGTCAAGCTAGTTGCCTCAACCGGTATCGGCACGATTGCCGCTGGCGTGGCCAAGGCCAAGGCAGATACCATTCTGATCTCAGGTCATGGTGGCGGCACTGGCGCAAGCCCGCAATCATCTATCAAACATGCTGGTTTACCATGGGAAATGGGATTATCCGAAGCGCATCAGGTGCTAACCATGAACGGGTTGCGTGACAAAGTCATTCTCAGAACTGATGGCGGTCTGAAAACCGGACGCGATATTGTCATTGCCGCCATGCTTGGGGCGGATGAATACGGCATTGGGACGGCATCGCTGATTGCCATGGGCTGTATCATGGTTCGGCAATGTCATTCCAACACTTGTCCGGTTGGCGTATGTACCCAGCGTGATGATTTGCGCGCAAAATTCACCGGTACGCCAGAAAAAGTGGTTCAGCTATTTACCCATCTGGCCGAAGAAGTGCGGGAGATTCTGGCATCACTAGGCGTGGCCAGTCTGGATGAGGTGGTCGGCAGAACCGATATGTTACGACAGGTGAGCCGGGGCAACGCCGCGCTTGATGATCTTGATCTTAATCCCATTCTGGTGCGTGCAGATGGCAACGCCAAACGGAAAGCCCCATCACTGGCCAGAAACGAAGTGCCAGATACGCTGGATGCGTTAATGCTGGATGATGCCAGCCACGCGCTGGATCGGGGGCAACGGACGCAGCTTTCCTATAACATCAAAAACACGCAACGGGCTATCGGGACGCGGCTATCATCGCATATCACCCAGAAATTTGGCATGACCGGCTTGAAACAGGACACGATTACCGTGCGTTTGCGCGGGTCTGCCGGACAATCTCTGGGGGCTTTTGCGGTGCAGGGGCTTAAGCTGGATGTCTATGGTGACGCGAATGATTATGTGGGTAAGGGGCTATCCGGCGGCATGATCTGTATTCGTCCGGTAGCCACCTCACCCTTAATTCCGCATGAACATACGATTATCGGCAATACCGTGCTTTATGGCGCTACGTCCGGTCAGCTATATGCCTCTGGTCAGGCTGGTGAGCGGTTAGCTGTTCGCAATTCCGGTGCTACCGCTGTGGTCGAAGGATGCGGAACAAATGGCTGTGAATATATGACTGGCGGCGAAGTGGTTATTCTGGGGCATGTCGGATCGAATTTCGGGGCGGGTATGACTGGCGGCATGGCCTTTATCTATGATCCTGATCTTCAGCTGGAAAACCAGATTAATCCCGAAACCATCGGGCTTTACCGGATTACCAGTGATCACTGGTCGGATCATTTGCGGTCATTGGTGCAAGCGCATCATGATAACACCGGCTCACCCATTGCCAGCCAGATGCTAATCAATTGGGATGTAGCGGTAAGCCAGTTCTGGCAAATCGTTCCGCATGAAGTATTGCCGCGTCTGGCACATCCTGTTAACGTGTCCGGTGAAGGCGAGGCCATCGCATAATTGCAATAAAGACACAAGATAATGACTACGACTGATCTTTCCTATCAGATTAGACAGCAAACCCCACAGGATATGCCGGAAATCGGCCGACTGATGGGGCTTGGCTTTGCGCCGTCACATTCTGGACGGGCTATCTGGCAACTTCGGCAAGGGATACCGATTTTATCGCTATCGCTGGTGGCGGATGCTGGCGATCATTTGCTGGGGTCTATCCGGTACTGGCCTATTATTATTGGCGGTCGGCCGTCTATCTTGCTGGGGCCATTGGCGGTTGATCCGGATGTGCGCGGCAAAGGCATTGGCGTATCGCTGGTTAGGGAGAGCCTGCATCTAGCCGGTGCGGAAAGCTGGGAATGGTGCTTTATTTCGGGAGAGCCGGGTTATTATCTTAAATTCGGTTTTAAACCGGTTACTTATGACGATATCGCCCTGCCTGCCCATATTGAACCGGAACGTCTGCATCTGTTGGCATTGACGCAAGCAAAGCCGGAATTAATGCCGGAAAAACCATGGATGATTTCGCCGTCTGATCCTGCCGCCAGTGATGTTCAGGATGATGTCCGGCAAACAAAGGATGTAAGCTGATTATGCGAGTGTTGCACCATTATATGCTATCGTCAGGATCACGATTTGTCCGGCTATATCTGGCAGAACATAAAATGGAGTTTTTGCCAAAACTGGAAGAATACTGGAAATCTGAACCGGCATTCCTCAAGCTGAATGTGGCAGGAACGGTTCCGGTTCTGGTCGAAGATGACGGCGCGGTGTTATGCGGTGCTTATGCCATAGCTGAATATTTTGATGATATTATGCCAGATACCACCTTGATTAGCGGCAATCCGGCCGAGCGGGCAGAAATTCGCCGTCTGTTTGACTGGCTATCTGGCCGATTTGAACGTGAGGTGGTGCAGCCATTGATAAATGAGCGGCTTATTCGCCGGATGACAGGGGAAGGCGTGCCTTCGTCTGTTGTCATTCGCACCGCTTTAAGCAATCTGTCGGTGCATCTGGCCTATTTCAACCATTTGGCCGAACGGCGGCAATGGCTGGGCGGGGCAAAAATGTCGATTGCTGATCTTATGGCGGCGGCATCGCTATCGGTGCTGGATTTCATGAATGATATGAACTGGGATGACTGGGCTGAGTTGAAAATCTGGTATGCACGGATAAAATCGCGTCCGGCTTTTCGGGCATTGCTGGCGGATCAGGTCACCGGAATTACGCCGCCGGGTCATTATACCAATCTGGATTTTTAAATCACTGTTACCGCTTTGTATAGGTTTTGCGCGTAATCTCAGCAAGAGTGGCAAGCAGGGTATCCAGTTGATCCGGTTCAGAAAACCGGTGATCGGCATCAGCATCAAAAAGCACATCTACATCATCGCCGGTGATTGCATCAGCAATGCGATTTGCGGTCTGCCACGGAACTTCTGCATCTTTTAGCCCTTGCAGTAACCGCACAGGACAGGTGATGGGAATAGGATGATCAAGGATCAAATGATCACGGCCATCGGTAATCAGCTGATAGGGGTAAATGACCTCACCCTCAACATACGGATTGGGAACGGAAAGGCGGCCGGTTTTTTCCATATCGGCTTGCTGGTCAGGGGTTAAATCATTCCAGATCAGGTCTTCGGTAAAATCCGGTGCCGCCGCAATCCCGATCAGCCCTGCCATCCGGTCTGGGCGTGCCATGGCAACCAATAACATCAACCACCCCCCAAGCGATGAGCCAACCAGATAGCATGACCCCGACACCAGATGATCAATGATGGCCAGACAATCCGCTTTCCAGCGGCTAACCGTGCCATTCATCATATCACCGCTGGATTGACCATGCCCGTAATAATCAAACCGGATACATCCGAATTTCTGCTGTTTTGCCCATTCTTCTACGACTAGTGCTTTAGTTCCGTCCATGTCGGAGCCATGCCCATGCAGAAAAACAATCGTTGGCTGGCCTTCGACCAGATTGGCGCGGTAAGCAATGTTTTCGCCACCAAGTTCCATATCCCCGTTTCCGTCACGTTGAAGATAGGAAAGCGGAGTGTTATTCGCATCAGTCATCAGATCATCCTTTTGATCATGCTATTGGTAAAATAAAGCGATATACAAGACAGCGTTGAGGCGTTAAAACA
>JABIWM010000092.1 GCA_018701255.1 Alphaproteobacteria bacterium
ATTGGGGTTTTGTGCTATTTCTGCTTGCATTATGCGTGGTTTATGGCTAAAACCCGACCATGTTCCGCGACCGGGCGTAAAGGGCATGCCCGGCCGGTTGATGATCAACCCGGTTGTTTTGCTTAAACAACCCCTATTGAAATGAGGTTAAAATGCCCAAAATGAAAACCAAAAGCGGTGCGAAAAAACGTTTTCGTCTGACCGCATCTGGCAAGGTTCGTGGCAGTGCCGCGTTTCTCCAGCACAATCTCCGTCGTCGTTCCCAGAAAATGAAGCGCCAAGCGCGTGGCACCATGATCCTCAGTGATGCAGATGCCCGTATTGTTAAGCGTTTCATGCCTTACGCGTAAAGGAGATTTAGCATGGCAAGAGTTACTTCCGGTACTACCGCCGCGGCGCGTCACAAAAAAGTTATCGCCGCCGCCAAAGGTTATTATGGCCGCCGCAAAAACGTTTTCCGCGTAGCCAAGCAAGCGGTTGATAAAGCCCGCCAATATGCTTACCGTGACCGCCGCGTCCGTAAGCGGGAAATGCGCGCGTTATGGATTCAGCGGATTAATGCCGCAGTTCGTATCCACGGCATGACCTATTCGCAATTCATGAACGGCATCAAACTGGCCGGCATTGAAGTCGACCGTAATGTGATGGCTGATCTGGCGGTGCGTGATGAGGCCGCGTTCAAGGCGCTGGTTGAATCGGCACGCAAAGCAACAGCTTAAAGCGGGGTTTTGACGCATGGCTGGTGCTGATCCGCAAGCGCTGAAGGATACCATTTTGGCCGCGATTGATGCGGCTGATAATCCTGACGCGCTTGAAACGGTTCGCATTGAATCCCTGGGTAAAAAAGGTGAGCTGACTATGGCGATGAAATCGCTTGGTCAGCTTGATGGCGATGCCCGCCGCGACATGGGGCAGGCGTTGAACGCGGTCAAAGACGCGGTGACGCAAGCGCTCGATGCTCGCCGTTCAGCACTTGCCATGGCGGAACTTAACCGCCGGCTGGCTAGTGAAACGGTTGACGTTAGCTTAACCCCCCGACCAGAAACCGCCGGCGTTATTCATCCCTTATCGCGCACACTAGAAGACATTCTGGCGATTTTTGCCGAAATGGGATTCGTGGTTGCCGAAGGCCCCGATATCGAAAGCGATTATTATAATTTTACCGCGCTCAACATGCCCGAAGATCATCCAGCCAGACAGGAACATGACACGTTCTATATGACGCCGGATGCAGACGGCCAGCGCAAGGTGTTGCGGACACATACCTCACCCGTGCAAATCCGCACGATGGAAAACATGCAGCCGCCTATCCGGATCATTGCCCCCGGCCGGACATACCGGTCTGATCATGATGCCACCCACTCGCCGATGTTTCATCAATGCGAAGGGCTGGTCATTGGTGATGGTATTACCATGGCGCATCTGAAAGGCTGTCTGATTGAGTTTTGCCGCGCCTTTTTCAATGTTGATGATCTGCCGGTGCGGTTCCGCCCCAGCTATTTTCCGTTTACCGAACCCTCGGCTGAGGTGGATATCGGGTGTAGCCGTGATGGTGGCGGGCTGACCATTGGCGCCGGTGCAGACTGGCTTGAAATTCTGGGATGCGGGATGGTTAATCCGCGGGTGCTGGAATATTGCAACATTGACCCGAATGAACATCAGGGCTTTGCCTTTGGTATGGGGCTGGAACGTCTGGCCATGCTGAAATACGGCATTCCTGATCTGCGGCCGTTTTATGATAGTGATCTGCGCTGGATGCGGCATTACGGATTTATGCCGTTTGATGCGCCATCGGTTCATCTTGGGCTAAGCTAGGGAGCGGGATATGAAATTTACCTGGTCATGGCTCAAAGATCATCTGGACACAGATGCAGACATGCCTGCTATTCTTGATGCTCTGCCTATGCTGGGGCTTGAGGTAGAAAGCGTGGTTGACCGTAGCCAAGCGCTAAAGCCATTTACCATTGCCCGTATCACATCAACCGAACCGCACCCGAATGCCGATAGCTTACGCGTTTGTCAGGTGGATACCGGCGATACGGTGATTGAGGTTGTATGCGGCGCGCCCAATGCCGCCGCTGGTCTGGTTGGGGTTTTTGCTCCGGTTGGCGCTTATGTTCCGGGTATTGATGTGACTTTAACCGAAGCCGATATTCGGGGCATCACCTCACGCGGGATGATGTGTTCGGAACGGGAAATGATGCTGTCAGACGAACATGACGGTATAATTGCGCTCCCCGAAGATGCGCCAATTGGCACTTCTTATGCGGTCTGGGCAGGGTTTGATGATCCTGTGATTGAAATAGCGATCACCCCGAACCGTGCTGATTGTCTGGGGGTGCGCGGGATAGCGCGTGATCTGGCCGCCGCTGGTCATGGCACGCTTAAACCGCTGGAATCCAAGCCTGTTGAAGCTAGGGGTAAGAGCGCAATATCATGGAAGCTGGATTTGCCAGCAGATCAGGCGCATCTATGCCCGCGCATTGCTGGCCGTAGTTTTGCCGGACTGACAAATGGCGCATCACCAAAATGGATGCAGCACCGGCTGGAAGCCGTGGGGCAACGGGCGATATCTGCGCTGGTGGATATCACCAATTATGTGATGATTGATCTGGGGCGGCCGCTCCATGCCTATGATGCGGATAAGGTGGACGGCAACACGCTAACCGTCCGGCTGGCCAAAGCTGGCGAAAACATGACCGCGCTTAACGAAAAAACCTATAAGCTGGATGCCGAAATGCTGGTCATTGCCGATGCTGGCGGGGCAGATGATCTGGCCGGAATTATGGGCGGTGAGCGCACCGGCGTGAGCGATGCCACAACGACCATGTTTTTAGAAATTGCCATTTTTGATCAAGTGTCGGTCGCCATGACTGGCCGTAAGCTGAACATCCATTCAGATGCCAGATACCGGTTTGAACGCGGCCTTGATGCCACCTCGCCGGATACGGCTATGGATTATGTATCGGCCATGATTGTGGATATATGCGGCGGCGAAGCGTCAGAAATAACCGCCACAGGTAAGGGCGCGGACTGGCAACGGCAAATTGCCTATCGTCCTCAACGCTGTCTTGAGCTAACCGGAGTTATGGTTGCTGATGATAAGCAGAAAAACATTCTGGAAACGCTGGGGTTTACGGTTAGTGATGCCAATAGTCAGGCCGATCATAGCTGGCAGGTTTCCCCACCGCCATGGCGCGGTGATATCGTGGGGTCAGCTGATCTGGTGGAAGAAATTATCAGGGTTAGCGGCTATGATGCTATTCCGGAATTACCATTGCCGCGCGACCGTGTGGTGAGTCAGGCGGCGGTAAATGCCGAACAGAAACGCCCGATTACCTTGCGGCGTGTGATGGCTGGTCGCGGCATGAGCGAAGCAGTGAGCTTCACGTTTCTGGATGAAAACACCGCAAAACGGTATGGCGGCGGCGATGATGCGCTAAAGCTGGTTAATCCGATTAGCACGGAACTGGCGGTAATGCGGCCATCTCTGATACCGGTTTTAATGGATGTCGTTGCCCGTAATCAGGCACGCGGCGACAATGATGTTTCTGTTTTTGAAATCGGCCCGGTTTTTGCCGATGATACGCCAGCAGGCCAGCATCCGGTTCTGGCAGGGTTGCGGCATGGCATGACGGCGGCGCGGGAATGGACAGGTTCACAACGGCCGGTGGACTGGCTGGATGCCAAAGCCGATGTAATGGCGGCACTGGCGGCATGTGGCGTTAAGACCGATGCGTTGCAAGTGCGGGCAGATGCGCCTGACTGGTATCATCCGGGGCAAAGCGGCACGTTAAATCAGGGTAAAATGGCGTTGGCGCGATTTGGCGCTATGCATCCGGCATTCATGGATGCTCATGACATTAAAGGCCCGGCGGCCGGATTTGAAATCCTGCTGGATGCGGTGCCAATGCCTAAATCCAAGGCTGGTAAATCCTCACAGCGACCGCTGGCAAATCTGTCACCATATCAACAGGTTGGCCGCGATTTTGCCTTTCTGCTGAACAGTGATGTCACGGCCGAAAAACTGATACGAGCGGTGCGGGGGGCTGGCAAGCCACTGGTAACCGAAGTATCCGTGTTTGATGTTTATGCTGGTAAAGGCATTCCCGACGGCCAGAAATCGGTTGCGCTAGCCGTAACATTACAGCCAACTAAGGCCACATTAACAGAACCGGAAATAGAAGCGGTAAGTCAGGCGATTATTGCCGCGGTCGAAAAGAATTGCGGCGGCGTTTTGCGCGGCTAATAATAACCCTATACCATCCGGTTTACATCCGATTTAATGCTGATACCACCGCCCGAATAGGGGCGCGGGTAATGGATGTATCCAGCCCAACCCCATATACATGCGCGCCATCATCATCAGGTACGGCCAGTTCAACATAGGCCGCGGATTCCGCTGTGGACGTGGCGCTTCGGGTATTCTGGCCAAAATCCTTGAGCCGGAAGTTTAGCCCGAATGTTGTCCGGATACCCTCAACAAAAGCAGATATAGGGCCATTGCCGGTGGCTTTGAAGCTGATTTCCTCACCGCGATAATTCACGGTTGCGGCGATGTCTTCCTGGTCTTTGCCATTAGCTGATTTTTCACTTGTAAAACTGATCAGCGTGAAAGGGCCGTTCTGGTTGATATATTCATTCATGAAAATATCATAAATCCGTGTGCTGGTAATTTCCTGACCAGTGGTATCGGCTACTTTCTGAACAGCTTTGCTTAACTCGATTTCTGCCCCGCGCGGCAATTTGATGTGATGGTCGGATTCAAGCAGATAGGCCACGCCGCCTTTACCTGATTGCGAATTCACGCGGATAATGGCTTCATAAGTGCGGCCAATATCTGATGGATCAATCGGTAAATATGGTACTTCCCAATATGCCGCATCGCTTTCGGCTATGGCATCCATGCCTTTGCGGATAGCGTCCTGATGACTGCCGGAAAACGCCGTATGCACCAATGATCCGGCATAGGGGTGCCGTTCAGGAATAGATAACTGATTACAAAACTCAGCGGTTTCTATCAGGGCATTTATATCGGAAAA
>JABIWM010000010.1 GCA_018701255.1 Alphaproteobacteria bacterium
CTTGGCATTACCGGCTTGCGGTTTTGGCGTGATGGTTCCAACCTCAACAAATCCGAACCCCAAGCGGAATGACCCTGACATCGCCGCCGCATTTTTATCAAAACCAGCAGCTAACCCGATAGGATTCGCAAAATTCAAACCAAGACAGTTCTGTTTGAGGCGGGGGTAATCCTGTTCCCGTCCGAACGCCGGAACCAGACCATGGGACATAGCCCAGACAGCCAGATGATGTGCCTTTTCTGGCGAAAGACGATGCGCAAGTAAAGTCGCAAGCCTGCTGATCAACCGGCTTCTCCTGCCAGATCACCATTAACCGCCTGCATGATCAATTGCTGCATGGCATCCATGCCATATAATGTGATGAATGATCCCATGCGGGGGCCTTCATCCTGCCCTAACAAGACTTGATAAAGACAGGAAAACCAGCCCCGCAATGGCTCATATCCGGCATCTTTGCCCACCGCAAATACGGCTGACTGGATATCTTCGGCTTCCGCATCGGCGGGCAATTCAGCCAGTTTGCTGGCCAGCGTTTTCAAATGCCCGATTTCATCTTCGGTTGGCTGGCGGTAATGTTTAAACGGCCGCACCCGATCCTGATAATAGGTAACAGCATAATCAACCAGACTGGCCAGTTCAGGATGCGTGTCTGGTGTGACATCTGATGCGTATTGCGCCAGATACCCCCCCAGATACCCCCAGATCACTTCTGCGGTTTCGGCCTGACAGACGCCAGCCAGATTAAGCAATAGCGAAAAGCTGACCGGAATATCGGTTGCTGGCACTTCGGCTTTATGAATATGCCATACCGGATTATCGATTTGCGCCGCGGCTTCCTGTCTGGCATAGGCGGAAAGATGGCTGTAATATTCATCCACCATTTTTGGCACAACATCAAAATAAAGCCGTTTGGCGCGTTTTGGCTGATTATACATGAACAGCGATAACGATTCAGCTGTTCCATAGGTCAGCCATTCTTCAACGCTTAATCCATTGCCGCGTGATTTGGATATTTTCTCACCATTCTGGTCAAGGAACAACTCATATGAAAAACCGGCTGGTGGGGTTGCGCCCATAATATTGGTGATTTTAGAAGAAAGCTTAACAGATTCGCTTAAATCCTTGCCGCTCATTTCATAATCAACGCCAAGCGCAAACCACCGCATCGCCCAGTCACATTTCCATTGCAACTTGACCTTGCCTTTATCAATACCGGTGGTAATGATCTCGCCTGTGTCCGGGTCTGTGTATTGAATCTGGCCGTTTTCCGGGTCGGTATGGGTAATCGGCACCTGAAGCACCTGCCCTGTGCGCTGGCAAACTGGCAGAAATGGGCTGTAAGTTGCTTTTCTTTCCTCACCAAGTGTGGGCAGAACCACATTAATGATACTGTCATATTTTTCCAGAATACGCTGAAGCGCTGAATCAAACTGGCCGGACTGATAACATTCTGTTGCTGAATAAAACTCATATTCAAAACCAAAACTATCCAGAAAGGCACATAATCGGGCGTTATTATGCGCACCAAAGCTGTCATGCGTGCCAAACGGATCAGGCACTTGCGTCAATGCTTTGCCCAAATGTTCGGCCAGCATGTCTTTATTGGGGACATTATCCGGAACTTTGCGAAGCCCGTCCATATCATCTGAAAAACAGATCAGCCGTGTTGGTCGTCCGGTTAATACCTCATAAGCATGGCGCACCATAGACGTACGGACAACCTCGCCGAATGTGCCAATATGCGGCAAGCCGGATGGCCCATATCCGGTTTCGAAAATGGCCACATAGTCATCTGCTACCTTCATTTTTTTAAGCCGGTCAATCAGCAATCGCGCTTCGGCAAAAGGCCAGGCCTTGGCATCCTGTGCCAGTGCAATTAATGAAGATGAAGAATCGGATACCATAATATGTCACAATCGGGTTTGAATTTTCTACTGAAAGCGATAGTTAAGGGGAAGTAGCCCCAGCGTCAATAGGGATACTGCCAGATAGATAAAACTTTGCTATGATATCCGCTATCCCAAGTCCGGAGCAATCATCACTATTATGACCGCATATCCATCCATGCCACTGGCCGCCATCATGCCTCTGCCAGACCACGTGATCTGGATTGATTCCGATGGAAGCATCAATCAACTAAGCCATAACGAGGCCGGCAACCGGCTGGATCATGAACCTGTTCTGTTTTGTCACCGGCGCTGGACCATGAGCAAATTGAAACATAATCAGGACAGCTTATCAGGGCTGGATTTGCTGGAATTATATGCTTTTGTGCATCCGGCACGGTTTGCTGTTCCTACCGCTGGCGGGCTTGCCACTGCGCTTGGCCTGAGCAGTCATAATGATGCCGAAGACCAGACTATACTCATGCCTGTCATTGCCGATACCTTGTTGGAACACATCGCATCATGGCCAGACAAACAACAACAAATTGCCTGCCAGATGGCACGGTTTATGGCATCGGGCGGTTGGGGCTGGGCACCTATGGTTCTGCATGCTTGCGGCGAAGACATGCCGGCGGCCGCCCCGCCCAATAGCCGTGATGGTGCTATCTGGACGCGGTTGGATGATATTCCGGATTACGGAACCCCGCCGCCTGCCGGCGTCTTGCCAGTCAAACCGGAAGCAATGCATGCGCGGCTAAAACATATGTTGGGCGGCAGACGTGTTCGCGATGGCCAGATGGCCTATGCCGACAGCTTGCTGGCCGCTTTTGATCCACCAAAAGACGATGAAAGCCCGCATCTGATCATGGCAGAAGCCGGAACAGGAACCGGCAAAACGCTCGGCTATCTGGCGCCTGCTTCGGTATGGGCGGAAAACAATATGGCACCGGTTTGGGTGTCTACCTATACCCGCAGTCTGCAGCATCAGATCGAAACGGAAATGGGGCGGCTTCATGCGGATCAAACCGAAAGAGAAAAGCGTGTTGTCATCAGAAAAGGACGTGAAAATTATCTCTGCCTGCTCAATCTGGAAGACGCCTTAACCGCCGCATCAGCCACCCCACGCAACGCGATTGGATTGGGGTTAATGGCCAGATGGGCAGAAGCCAGCGGTGATGGTGATCTGACCGGATCAAAGTTTCCGGCATGGCTGACGGATTTATTCGGCTATGGATTAACGCTTGGGCTGTCGGATAGGCGCGGCGAATGTATTCATTCTGCCTGTTTGCATTATCAGAAATGTTTCGTGGAAAAAAACCGCGCGCGCGCCACTATGAGCGATATTGTCATTGCCAATCATGCGCTGGTCATGATTACGGCAGTAATGAATCAACTGGCACCGCATCCCGATGCCAGACGCATTAGCCGCTATGTGTTTGACGAAGGGCATCATATTTTTGATGCCGCGGACAGCGCTTTTGCCGCCGCTTTTACTGGCGCGGAAACTGCTGATATGCGGCGCTGGATCAGAGGCGCAGAACAAAGTCGCGGCAATCGTCGGGCGCGTGGAATTCGCCAACGGCTAGGTGACTTGCTAGAAAACGGAAGCCCGGCCATGCAGGATTTGGAAGATGCGTTTCAAGCCGCTGATATCCTGCCAGCAACCGGCTGGCGCAAGCGGCTGACGGATGGTGAGCCATACGGCATATTAGAAGAATTTTTCTATCATATCCGGCAAGTGATTTATGACCGCATTGATCAACCCGAAAGTTTATATAGTCTTGAGGCACCATTGCATCCGGTTGATCCACGATTGGCGCCATTGATTGCCCCGCTCAGACAAGCTATCACCGGATTGGCCACGCCATTAATGCGGTTGGCCGAAAAGCTGAAACATATGCTTGCTGATGAAAGCGAGACGCTGGATACCGCATCACGGCAACGGCTGGAAGGCGCGGTGCGCGGATTAGTCAGCCGGGCATCGGGGCCCTTGGCGGCATGGATTGATCTGCTGGGCGGGATTGGCGATAGCGGGGCAGACGGATTTGTTGACTGGATGGAAGCCACGCGCCGCATGGGCGAAGACACGGATATAGGTATTCACCGCCACTGGATAGACCCGACCCGTCCCTTTCATGATCATGTTCTGATACCATCCAAAGGCGCGGTGATTACCTCTGCCACGCTGACCGACCGAACCACGCCTGATAGTGATCAGCCGGATGCAGAGGCATGGCAAATGGCAAAGCGGCTAACCGGTGCCGCCTATCTGGAACAACCGCCGCATATTATTTCGGTATCGTCACCTTTTGATTATGCTGAACAGGCACGCGTATTTGTGGTTAATGATTGTGACCGGAATGATATCCGGCAAACCATTGCCGCCATGTCAACGCTGATGCTGGCATCTGGTGGTGGGGCGCTGGGGCTATTTACCGCCATTACGCGACTTAAAGCTGTCTATCCTGATCTGGCCAGAGAATTGAGCGAGGCGGGTTTGCCCATTTACGCCCAGCATATCGATGCCATGAATCTGAACACATTGATTCAGATTTTCAGAGCTGAGCCAACATCCTGTCTGTTGGGGACAGACGCGGTGCGTGATGGGGTTGATGTGCCGGGGGACGCGCTCCGGCTGATTATTTTTGACCGCGTGCCGTGGCCAAGGCCGGATATGCTGTTCAAAGCCCGCGCCAATGCGTTTGGCCGTGAGGCATGGACAGACCGGTTGACCCGTATGAAATTGCGGCAGGCCTTTGGCCGTTTAATCCGGCGTGAGAGCGATAAAGGCGTATTTATCATGCTGGATAGCCGATTGCCCACCCGCCTCACCAGCGCCTTTCCAGCCGGCACCCCAATCATCCGATGTGGGCTGGCCGAAGCTATCCGGGAAACCCGATCCTTTCTTGCCAGTGAGTGAAATATTTTAGTAATTTTTTGACATATAAAAAGGTTATGTGTTAGTTTAAAAAAATAGTAGTTGACCTGATTTTATTGCACTTATTTAATCCTAATGGCGACTACCATGATGATCGAAATTTCAGAAAAAACCTTGCAACGACTCCAAAATATCAGACGGCACGATGAAACTATTGAGTTAGTAGTCAGACGGTTACTCGATGCTGTTGAAAAAGAATCA
>JABIWM010000093.1 GCA_018701255.1 Alphaproteobacteria bacterium
GTCACAGCTTTGCTGATCCTATGGCGCAAATACCGTGAGGGACGAGGGCAAAACAGTGGCAAACCCAACGGAAATAGAACAGGCAAGAATAGAGCGGGCAGACATAAACCAAGCAAAGGCTATCCAGCCAGCCCCGCCAGTATTGATGACACGCGGGATTAATTATCACCCATCTTGAGCGCCTCAAGAAACGCTGATTGCGGAATATCGACATTACCAAACTGGCGCATCCGCTTTTTGCCTTCTTTCTGTTTTTCCAGCAATTTTTTCTTACGGGAAATATCACCACCATAACATTTTGCGGTCACATCCTTGCGTAACGCCCCAACCGTTTCTCTGGCAATCACCTTACCGCCAATCGCCGCCTGTAAAGCAATTTTGAACATCTGGCGTGGGATCAGGTCTTTCAAACGGCCACAAATCGCCCGCCCCCGGCTTTCGGATTGTTCCTTGTTGACAATCATGGCCAGTGCATCAACCGGATCACTATTTACCAGAATAGAAACTTTAACCAGATCACCGGTTTTATAGCCCGTGATATGGTAATCAAACGACGCATACCCCTTGGTGACAGATTTCAGCCGGTCATAAAAATCAAACACCACCTCATTCAGCGGCAGACGATACACAACCATCGCCCGATTGCCGGCATAGGTCAGATTAACCTGTTCTCCACGGCGTTCGGTACATAGCGTCAATACCGAGCCCAGAAATTCATCCGGCGTCATGATAGTAGCTTCGATCCACGGCTCATCAATATGGCTGATGCGGGTTACATCCGGCATATCCGCCGGATTATGAAGCGATACCATCTCACCATCGGTTTTATGAATGTGATACACCACAGAAGGCGCGGTTGCGATCAGTTCCAGATTAAACTCTCTGAACAGCCGCTCACGGATAATTTCCATATGCAAAAGCCCAAGAAACCCACAGCGGAAGCCAAATCCTAATGCCGCTGATGTTTCTGCTTCAAACGAAAAAGACGCATCATTGAGGCTCAATTTTTCAAGCGCGTCCCGCAAATCCGTAAACTCACCGGCATCTAGCGGGAATAATCCGCAAAACACCACCGATACAGATGGCTTAAATCCGGCCAGTGCTTTATCCGCCGGTTTTCTGTCATCGGTAATCGTATCACCGATTTTTGCATCAGACACGGTTTTGATACCGGCATTAATGAACCCCATTTCACCGGGCCCCAGATCATCAACACTGGTCGCTTTCGGGCCAAAAACACCAACTCTTTCAACGGTATGGCTGGCATTTGTTGCCATCATCCGGACTTTCATGCCTTTTTTGATAACGCCATCTATTACCCTGACCAGCGTCATGACCCCCAGATAGGGATCATACCAGCTATCTACCAGCATGGCTTTAAGCGGGGCATCGGGATCACCTTTGGGGCATGGCAGACGTTTTACCAGTGCTTCCAGCACGTCTTCGATACCGATATTTGATTTGGCTGAGGCTTCTATGGCATCGCTAGCATCCAGACCGATGACATCCTCAATCTGGGTACGAACCCGATCAGGCTCGGCGGCGGGCAGATCAATTTTGTTAAGCACAGGGACAATTTCATGATTCACATCAATCGCCTGATAAACATTGGCCAGCGTTTGCGCCTCAACCCCTTGTGAGGCATCAACCACCAGCAATGAGCCTTCGCAAGCCGCCAGCGACCGCGACACTTCATAAGCAAAATCAACATGCCCCGGCGTATCCATCAGATTAAGGATATATTCTTCGCCATCCTTGGCTGTATAGGACAAACGCACCGTTTGTGCCTTAATCGTGATGCCGCGTTCCCGTTCCAGTTCCATATTATCCAGAACCTGTTCTTTCATTTCGCGATCTGTCAGACCACCGCAAAACTGGATCAACCGGTCAGCCAGCGTAGACTTGCCATGATCAATATGCGCAATGATAGAAAAATTCCGTATGTTGGAAATAGGTACCATGATGATCCTCAATATATTGAATTACACTCATACCCATTTCCGCGGCTTCGCGCAACGGTCAGATTGACACGCTGATCATCGGGCAGTAAAAGATAGGTATGTGGTTATTGATCCGTACACTATTTCGACTAATCAGCCCGGCTCTCGCCTTAACAGACGGCCGGAGTCGGGATTTATGATTTAAGCATACAGTATGCGGCCTGCTTATTAAGTTAAGGCATCATCTGTTTAAAAAACGGAATATCAGAAAAGAAGGTTTATTATGACCACCACAACACCAGAAACAGCGGCTAGCAAAGCAGCAACGCAACAAAGCTACAAAAAATACCGGCCTTTCCCGGCTGTTGACCTTACCGACCGCACATGGCCGGATCAAACCATTACACGCGCGCCAATATGGTGCAGTGTTGATTTGCGTGATGGCAATCAATCGCTGATCGAACCTATGGATAGCCCACGCAAAATGGCCATGTTCCGTGCGCTTGTTGCGATGGGGTTCAAGGAAATTGAAGTCGGTTTTCCGGCCGCATCCGAAACGGATTTCAATTTCTGCCGTGAGCTGATTGATGGCGGCCATATTCCCGATGATGTCACCATACAGGTGCTAACACAGGCGCGTGAACATCTGGTTGACCGGACATTCGAAGCACTGGCCGGTAGCAAAAACGCTATTCTGCATATCTATAACTCGACCTCAACGCTTCAGCGGCGCGTTGTATTCAAGGATACCCGCGAAGGCGTTAAGAATATCGCGGTAAATGGCGCTAAAATGGTAGCAGACCGTATCGGACGCTTGCCAGATACCAACCTGCAGCTGCAATATTCACCGGAATCATTTACCGGAACAGAACTGGATTACGCGCTGGAAGTCTGTGATGCCGTAATGGATGTCTGGCAACCAACACCTGATAACAAAACCATTATTAATCTGCCCTCAACCGTGGAAATGGCGACGCCAAATATCTATGCTGATCAGATTGAATGGATGTGCCGGCAATTTTCCCGCCGTGATAGCATTATCATATCGCTTCACCCACATAATGATCGCGGCTGTGGCGTGGCGGCAACCGAATTGGCGTTAATGGCTGGTGGTGATCGGGTTGAGGGAACATTATTCGGCAATGGAGAACGCACCGGAAACGTGGATATCGTTACCATGGGGTTGAACATGCTGACCCAAGGCGTGAACCCTGAGCTGGATTTTTCCGATATAAATGCCCTGATAGAAACCGCTGAGTTTTGTAATCAGTTATCTATTCCTGAACGGCATCCCTATGCTGGATCATTGGTGCATACGGCGTTTTCCGGTAGTCATCAGGACGCTATCCGCAAAGGCATGGATGCCATAGCCGAAAGCGATGCGGCATATTGGGAGGTGCCATATTTACCGATTGATCCATCAGATATTGGCCGCACTTATGAGGCCATTATCCGCGTGAATTCGCAATCAGGTAAAGGCGGCGTGGCCTATCTGCTTGAATCCGACCATCACATCAAATTGCCGCGCGGGGCAGAAATCGAGTTAA
>JABIWM010000094.1 GCA_018701255.1 Alphaproteobacteria bacterium
CCAAACAGCTGGATAAACAGTCTGATATATCGCTGATGCAGGGTCAAATTGGCATCGCGCTTACCCTAAACGTATAAAAACAGATATAGAAAGAGAAAAATCAGCCAATGCTTGATCTTATTGTGTCATTTGATCGAATTGATGAGCAAAAGCCGCTGACATTGCGGATTGATGCTGATGATGCCACATGTCACATTCTTGCGGAGCGATTCGGCTGGCTTAAAATTGATGCTATCCAAGGTGAAATTACGCTGTCGCGGCTTGCCGGTCAGGCTTGTTACATGAAAGGCAAGGCCGAAGCTGATATCACCCAATCATGTGTTGTGACTGATAATCCGGTGCGGCAAAAGCTTATTATCCCAATTGATGAGCGGTTTGCCATCATGGATACCCCGAAAGAAGAAGAGCTGATTGATCCGATGAGTGTACAGACAGAACCTATGAACGGGCGGGATATTCCGGTTGGTGAAACGATTGCACAGCTCATAGCATTAGAAGCCCCAGAATGGCCTCGTGTGGATGATATTTCGCCGGTTGAGATGAAGGATAATGACTTTGATGCGTCCGGCCCGTTCGGAAAACTTGCTGAATTGAAGAAAACAAGATAGATAATGATAAGCATTTGCTGAGGTCTAGTATTGGAAATTCCACCTAAAATCACATTAGCCATTGACGCAATGGGCGGTGATCATGCGCCACATGCGATTATTACTGGCACAGAGTTAGCTGTTCGGCTTGATCCATCCATTACCCCGATTCTAGTTGGTGATGAACAAAAGATCAGGCCTTTAATCAAAGCTGATTCGCCCTTGCGTGACGTGCGTATTCACCACACCACAGACAAGGTTGCGTCTGATGATGTGCCTTCACAAGCTTTGCGTTCGGGCAAAAAATCATCTATGCGGCTAGCTATTGATCTGGTCAAGGATGGCACCGCAGATGCCGTGGTATCTGCTGGTAATTCCGGCGCCTTACTGATTATGGCGCTGATGGTTTTGCGAACAATCGAAGGCATTGACAGGCCGGCAATGGCCGCGTTTTTTCCAACGATGAACGGCCGTTGCTGTATGCTTGATCTGGGCGCAAATATTGAATGTTCCGCAACAAATCTGGTGCAGTTTGCGGTGATGGGTGATGCGTTTTTCCGGGTGACCGCAGATACAGCAACACATCATGCCTATAAACCAAGCATTGGGTTGTTGAATGTTGGCGAAGAAGAACAGAAAGGCAGCGCATCTATCCGTGATGCGGCCGCTATTCTTTCTGATCCAGAAATTAACATGAATTATTACGGTTTTGTTGAGGGAAGCGACTTTCCCATGGGGGGCGTTGATATTGTGGTTAGTGACGGCTTCAGCGGCAATGTTGCGCTTAAAACAGCTGAAGGGACGTCACGGTTAATTGGCACAATGATCCGGCAAGCCTTTCAATCGACCTTATTTTCCAGACTTGGCTATCTGCTGGCTAGCCGGTCATTTAAAAAACTTCGTGATATGATGAATCCACAGAATTATAATGGTGCGGTTCTTCTGGGTTTGAATGGTATTGTTGTAAAATCCCACGGGAGCGCAGACCCCAAAGGTTTTGCCAATGCCATCAAAGTGGCCAGTGATATGCATCGCAATAACTTTATGGAAGATGTGAAAATTGGCATTGCGCGTTCACTGAAAGCGATAGAAATGTCACAGAACAATAAAGCATCTGCCGAATAGAAAGTATCTATGTAATGACTTCTGCAACGTCTTCATCTTCGCCATTTCCATCAGTGCTTGTGACAGCATCAGGGTCATATCTGCCTGAAAAAATCCTCACTAATGATGATCTCAGTCAGATGATGGATACTAATGATGACTGGATTCGCCAACGTTCAGGGATTACCCAGCGCCATATTATTGCCGATGATCAACTCACCTCTGATATGGCGGTAGAGGCGGCACGGAATGCGCTAGATATGGCTGGTTTGTCTGTTGATGAAATTGACGGGATCATTGTTGCGACAACAACACCTGATGATACTTTTCCTTCTACGGCGGCTACTGTCCAAAGAAAGCTGGAGGCATTTCATGCTTTTGCTTTTGATATTCAAGCGGTTTGTGCTGGTTTTGTTTATGCGCTTGATACCGCCGATGCCATGATCAAATCCGGTAAAGCCCGGAAAATGCTGGTCATTGGTGCCGAAGCTTTCAGCCGGATACTGGACTGGACAGATAGAGGCACCGCCGTTTTATTTGGTGATGGAGCAGGCGCGGTGGTGCTGGAAGCCGATGACAACGCGCCGGATTGGGGAATTTTATCCTCAGTTATTTTTACGGATGGCCGTTTCCGTGACATTCTTTATGTTGATGGTGGCCCCGCGCGCGGCAATGTTGGCACGGTCAAGATGAGCGGGCAGGATGTATTCAAGCACGCCGTTGAAAAACTGGCACATTGTCTGGATGCGGCAATTGTAGCATCCGGTAAATCTGTTTCAGATATAGACTGGCTTGTCCCGCATCAGGCAAATATACGCATTATCAATATGTTACAGAAAAAACTTAATATGCCAGATGAACAAGTTATCCGGACAGTTGATCGTCATGCTAATACGTCAGCGGCATCCATACCGCTTGCTTTTGATGAAGCCATGCGGAAAAATATGATTTCCGCAGGTGATATTGTTGCTTTTGAAGGCATTGGCGGTGGTCTGGCATGGGGTGCCGCTATTGTTCGCGTGGGTAAACCGTAAATAAATATGATTTTTGCATTTGACTAGACTGAAATTGTTGACTATTTTTAAATGATGAAACTTTCTCTTATACGCGCAGATATTGCTGAAGCCATCTATCAGAAAATCGGTCTTTCCCGAAATGAATCTGCTGATATTGTTGGTACTATTCTTGATGAAATATCTAACAAACTTGAATCCGGTAAGAATGTTAAAATAACATCTTTCGGTAGCTTTACTGTTCGCAATAAAAACGAACGTATGGGACGTAACCCAAAAACAGGGCAGGAAGTGGCCATTACTCCGCGCCGTGTTCTGTCTTTCCGTCCCTCACATATCCTGCGTGATAAAGTCAACGATTCTGACTGATCATTCGGGTTGACCCATTTGGGGGTATGACATGGTTAGCAAAACCCCTGAAGCGTTTCGCAATATCACCGAAGTATCCTCTATGCTTAGTGTTCCAACCCATGTCTTGCGATTCTGGGAAACGCGTTTTACACAGCTGAAGCCGATTAAACGTAATGGCGGCAGACGGTATTACCGCCCCGAAGATATTATCCTGCTCAAACGCATACAGGAATTACTGTATGATGAGGGGTATACCATCAAAGGCGCGCAGCAGGTTCTCAAGAGCTTTACCAAACCCAAACAGGATGAAGCCGTAGCGGTTTTATCTGTTGCTGGCAATCCGGCATCACCGGATAACACATCTGGCATTGTTCCGGAAACGGTTAGCCAATCGCCTGTTAGTGCAAATATGTCATCCTCAACGCATCAGAATATTGCCAAAGCGATTACGATTCTCAAAGAAGCACAGACACGCCTTAATAGCCTTAAGTAACGGCCTCCTTTAATGGCATATAATTCAGGGCTTCTCTTTCTGTCTGGCTTTGTTTATAAAGATCAGTGTCGGAGTGTAGCGCAGCCTGGTAGCGCACCATACTGGGGGTGTGGGGGTCGTGGGTTCAAATCCCGCCACTCCGACCATTAATTTGATCTTCAGTTTTGCTCTTTTATTCGCCTGTTCTTTCTTCGCCTGTTCTTTCTTCGCCTGTCTTTTCTTTGCCTGTCTTTTCTTTGCCAGTATATTCTTATGGTAATTGTATTCTTATGGTAATCGCCAATGAAATCTTTTGATTATTTGCTTTATGGGGTGATCGCTTTTGCGTGGTCGACAAGCTGGTTGCCGCTGAAATGGCAACTGGGTATTGTCGCCCCGGAAGTTTCTATTTTCTGGCGTTTTCTGGCGGCTGGCACGCTGATGATGTGCTTTGCTATCTGGCGGGGTGAGAACTTGCGTTTGCCGTTTGCTATCCACATACGCATCGCTGTTTTGAGCCTGTTTCTGTTTAGCTGTAATTTTACCATGTTCTATTATGGTGGGCTTGGGGTTTCGTCTGGTTTGCTGGCTGTTGTGTTTTCAACCGCGTCTTTGATGGTGTTGATTATTAAATCATCTATTGATCGTGAATGGCCTGAATTTCAGCTGGTAATCGCTGTTATTTTCGGGATTTCCGGCGTTTCTTTAATCTTTCTTCCAGAATTTGGCAATGGACATGCGCCTTTGATTAGCTTGGTGTTCTGTTTGATCGGGACATTAATTTTCAGCTTGGGGAATATCCTGTCAGGGCGGTTACAGTCTAAAAAAATATCGGTCATCACGGCTAATAGCTGGGGAATGCTGTATGGTGCGGCTTTTCTTGCCATGATCAGCCTGCTTCGCGGGCATAGTTTCATGATACTGCCAACATGGAAATATCTGGGCGGGCTAGCATGGCTGTCCATTATTTCAACGGTAGTTGCCTTTACCTGTTATTTAACGCTGGTTGGCCGTATCGGGCCCGGCCGTGCCAGTTATATTACGGTCATTTTTCCGGTAATGGCATTATTTATTTCACAAAGAGCAGAAGCTTATGAATGGACGGTATTTTCCGTTATTGGTCTGATTCTGGTGATTGCCGGTAATACGATAATGGCCAAATCGGCACCCATATCTACCCCCAGATCGGCACCCGTACAGAAACCGTAGCAACAGAACATACCGCAACAAACGTTAATCCATGGCGCAGGCGTATATACCAGCTAGGCATAGCGGTATTCAGATGAAATAGCATATCAATAATCCAGCACATGACCAGCAAACCAATAACAATATTTAAACTGTATGCTGGTGCCATGAATAGCACGAGCGTTGCAATCAAAGCAGGCGTTATCGACCACAGATAACGGACGGAAGCGCCATGATTGCCATCACTCATAGCCCATCCCCAATGGATAGCCCCCAGAAAAATGATGATAGATAGCCCATAACGGCTAGCTAATTCTGCACTGAATAACACAAGCGCAGGATCATCACTGAAGCTAATCATGCCGGCTAGGACAAATGGTAACACGCCTAGCCAGCCTAGAATGATAGCCATTTTATTTGGTTTTGGTGGCATATATTATGATCCCGATACCGGATTAACCAGCATCTGCCGCTAATCCACTGGCGGCAATGCCGGCAAGCGCGGCGATTTCATCATTATCAGAAGTATCGCCAGAAATCCCGACAGCACCAATGATAGTACCGTTGCTATCCTTGACCAGAACGCCACCCGGAACAGGAATAATATTGCCTTTGCCAAGACCATTTACGGCATCAACAAAATAAGCCTGTTGTTCAGCGCGATTCATTAATGCGCGTGTTCCCATGCCTAGCTGGATGGCGGCATTTGCTTTTGCCTTGGCAATATCGGAACGCATGATACATACCCCGTCTTCGGACTGGATAGAAATGGTGGCGGCGCGGTGATCAAGCACAACAACGCTTATTGGCTTGAGGCTCATTTTTCTGGCTTCGGCCAGCGCAGCCGCAGAAATAGTATTTGCAATATCGAGGGTAAGCATCTGATTCTCCTTCATTGATGGCTTTGTCGATTATAAACTCTTAACATTATTAGCATTAAGCCACGGCAAGATAGCGGAAAAATCCATTCCTTTGCCAGAAGTTTCTACAAACGCGGCATAGATTTCGCGGGCGCATTGCCCAATACGTGGATCAGCACCAGCTGTTTGTGCCGCCTCAATAGCTAATCCTAAATCCTTGAGCATGAGTTCCGCCGAAAATCCGGGTTTATAACCATGATCAGCCGGGCTATCCGGGCCAATGCCGGGGGCAGGGCAGTAAGCGTTCATAGACCAGCTATACCCCGATGATGTGCTAACAACGTCAAACATGCTCTGTCTATCCAGCCCTAGCTTGTCAGCCATGTCAAAGGCTTCGCAAGTGGCGATCATGGTCGCCCCCAGAATCATGTTGTTACATATTTTTGCAATCTGGCCAGTGCCTATTGCTCCGCAATGCACCGCTTTATTTCCCATGATTTCAAATAGCGGCAGAACCTGTTGCAGGATATGGGCATCGCCGCCAATCATAAAGGTCAAGCTACCAGCGGTCGCGCCGGTAATTCCACCAGATACAGGCGCATCCAGAAAACCAATGTCGTATGAATGGGCAAATGTTCCTGCTGTTTGTGCTGTTTTGACATCAATCGTTGAACAGTCAATCAAAATAGAACCATCACGCATAAGCGGAATGATTTCATGAGCGACAGATGACACGGCCGCACCATCCGGAAGCATGGTGATAATAATATCCGATTGTTCTGCTATCTGGTGAGCTGTTTCTGCTATTGATATATCGCTATCGGTAAAGGGATTTACATCATAGCCAGTAAGCTGATATCCGGATTTAATTAACATTCTGGCCATTGGTGCACCCATCTGGCCTAATCCGATAAAACCGATATGTTTATTCTGCATGATATTGCCTTTATCAAAGATTTCGCTATTTCTAATTATACTAAATGATGCGCCTGTATTATGTAACAGTATTCGATGACATATGCGGATAAATTCAAACAGGATAATAATGGCATGAATACTAATACGAACAGACAACCGGTTTTCAAAATCTGTGCAAGGCAGGAATGGCACGATGCTATTGATTGCGGGTTTTATAAAGGATCAGATTTGGATATGGCCGATGGGTTTATTCATTTATCCACGCGTGATCAGGTGGCTGAAACTGCCCAGCTTCATTTCAGAGCGTGTGAAAACCTGTTGCTGGTGACGATTGATGCTACCGGACTTGATGTCAGATACGAAGAATCACGGCATGGTCAGATGTTTCCGCATCTGTTTGGTGATCTGCCTGTTGCGGCGGCGATAAGCGTCAAACCGATTATGCTTGATGAAAAAGGAATACCGGTCATTACAACAGATATGCTGGATGTTGATTAATATTCGTCAGGATTAGCAATCATTGGCCTTGCGTCTTAATCCAGCATTGTATAAAAGAGTTTCAATTGCGGCTGTGGTGAAATTGGTAGACACGCCAGATTTAGGTTCTGGTGACGCGAGTCGTGGGGGTTCAAGTCCCTCCAGCCGCACCATTTGATAGTTTTATGATAACGTCTTTTGTTATTTATTTTACGTTCTCTTTTTATTTCCCATATCATTTTGTTTCCTTTATCTTGGTGTTTAAGAATAACGGTTTTGGGCATTATGCAATTACTGTTTTATGGGTAGCTTTCTGTCCTCAGATTTCCAAAGGGTGACTATGCGCGATTTCTTTTCTCCCGGCCGGTCTGATGTGATGTCGCATCAGGCGATGATCACCACTTCGCATCCGCTTGCGACAAGTGTTGGGTTAAAATGTCTTTATGATGGGGGTAATGCTGTTGACGCGGCTATTGCGGCGGCGGCTATTCTGTCATTTGCTGAACCGCATATGAGCTCAATTGGCGGCGATTGTTTTGCGCTGGTGGCGCCATATGGGGATCATCGTATTCATGCCATCAACGGATCAGGCCGGGCGCCTTCCGGCATTGATGTTGATCAGTTGCGTAAAGATTTTCCGGACGGCCAGATTCCGCGCGATTCCAGTCATGCGGTGACTATGCCGGGGGCGATTGATGCATGGTATATGATGCATCAGAAATGGGGGCGCGCGGCGTGGGGAAATCTGATGAAACCCGCCGCCCATTATGCCCGTGCCGGAATACCCGTTCATCAGCGGGTTGCCATGGACTGGGCCGAAGATATGGAAAATATCAATGATGCCGATGGCCAGCGGTTTTATCTTAACAACGGCAAGCCTTATGTCGCGGGTCAGAACTTTACCAATCCGGCTTTAGCAGAAGCATTTGATTTAATTGCCGAACATGGCAGGGACGGATTTTATCTGGGGCCGGTCGGACAGGATATTCTGTCAAAATTGAACCAGCTGGGCGGCTATCACCGGCCAGTCGATTTTGCATCCATACAGGCACAGGAAGTCACCCCGATCAACAGCACATATCGCGGCAAAACGATCTGGGAATGCCCACCGAATGGGCAGGGCATCACCACATTGATCATGGCGCGGTTATGTGAACGTTTTGATATGGTATCCTTGAATGAGGCTGATTTTGTTCATCTGCTTGCAGAAATTAGCAAGCAGGCCTATGGCTTGCGTGATCAATTCCTTGCTGATCCGGATCATGCGCGTGTATCGGTTGACTGGCTGTTATCGGATGCGGTTATCGATAAAGCGGCGGCAAAAATTGATATGGCAACAGCGTCAGCATTTCAGTTGAGCGATTTTCCTACGCATCCGGATACGGTTTATCTGTCTGTTGTTGACGAAAATGGCATGGCGGTTTCCTTTATCTATTCCATTTTTGACGGCTTTGGTTCGGGCATTGCCACGCCTGAGTTTGGTATTATTCTGCAATCGCGTGGTCGGGCATTCCGTCTGGATGCTGATCATCCGAATGTGATTGCGCCTAATAAACGGCCGTTTCATACGATTATCCCTGCTATGCTTACTGATGGCGATAACCTTACCGGTGTATTCGGGGTTATGGGCGGGCAGTATCAAGCCGTTGGTCAGATGGGTTTTCTGATCAATCACCTTGATCGTGGCATGACACCGCAACAGGCACTGGATGCGCCGCGTAGTTTTGCCATTGATGGTGAATTGCAATGTGAGCCGCTGATACATGCGGCGGTGGCGGCTGATCTATCGGCGCGCGGGCATAACATTCAACTGGCAAATAGCCCGATTGGTGGTGGGCAGGCAATTATCCGTGATCCTGCAACAGGATTATTAATGGCCGGCTCTGACCCTAGGAAAGACGGATTTGCCGCTGGATATTGATATATTGATGGTAATA
The DNA here is from genome assembly GCA_018701255.1 of Alphaproteobacteria bacterium. Classification (GTDB taxonomy): domain Bacteria; phylum Pseudomonadota; class Alphaproteobacteria; order Puniceispirillales; family UBA1172; genus UBA12202. The sequence continues at coordinate 8,908 of JABIWM010000094.1, forward strand.
TTTAAAACCCTAGAAGAGAAGAAAAATAAAATAAATAACATCATATGATTAATTAGATTTTGTTACCCGATTAGATGCTCAGAGTCTTAAAAATATAGGAGGTTTCTTATGAAACTTTCCGTTAAGAGCTTTCATGCTTTCATGACTGTAATAGCAGCTATTGCCATTACATCAGCGATAACCATATCGTCAATCAGTAACGTTTTCGCTAAGGTTGAGGGAGATACTATTATTCTGGGCTCAGCGATCTCACTAACGGGCAAATATGCAACAAATGGTCTGCATACACAGCGTGGCTATGATTACGCGGTTAAGGTGATCAACGAAAAGGGCGGCGTTACGGTTGATGGTAAGTCTTATCAGCTTGCGGTTAAATATTATGATGATGAATCAACGCCTGCGCGTGGGGCTCAACTGGCCGAAAGACTGATCCGGCAGGATGGCGTTGACTATATGCTTGGCCCTTATTCTTCTGGCATGACAAAGGCGATTGCGCCGGTGTCTGAAAAATTTGGTGTGCCAATGATTGAAGCCGAAGGCGCGTCACGGTCATTATTCACCCAAGGCTATAAATATTTGTTCGCCGTATTATCCACGGCTGAACAATATATGGCTATGGCAATTGATTTAGCGGCGGCTAAAGCGGATGATCCGAGCAAGGTCAGGGTAGCAATGGCATTCGAAGGCGATCCGTTTTCTATGGATGTGCGCGCCGGTGTTATCAATAAAATTGAGCAATATGGCATGAAGATAGTGATTGATGATCAGCTACCGGCTGATCTGTCCGATATGTCCACCACATTAACCAAAGTTAAGGTTTTGCATCCGGATATTCTGATTGTTTCCGGCCATTCAAGAGGCGCGGCAACAGCGGCGCGACAAATTGGTGAGATGAAAATCAATGTTGATATCATTGTGATGACGAATTGTGAATCAGCCAAGGTTCACGAAAAATTTCCGAAAGCGTCCCACGGGTTTCTTTGTCCGGCGCAATGGGTGGCATCCCTATCTAAATCTGATCCCGTTTTTGGCAGTGCTAGAGAATGGAATGACGGTTTTAATGCGGCGTATCCATCATATACATCCATACCATACCAATCCGCACAGGCATCGGCCGCGGTTTATGTGTGGAAAGTTGCTTTTGAAACAGCAAACAGTTTTGATAAGGATGCAGTCAGAGACGCGATTGCTGCTACTGAAATGGAAACATTCTATGGCGATATCAAGTTTTCAGATGCTGGTAACAACATTGCCAAGCCAATGTTTATCCGGCAAATTGATGCCAATGGTTCTTACAATCTGATTGAATCTGCTGACCAGATGATTTATCCGCGGCATGTGGAGTACTAATCCACAAATGTTAACGGCATCAACACATAATTAATAAATATTTAATAATACTAAATATAAATTTAAAAAAATAAAATAATTATACTTATTCTATGGACTTTTAATAACTTCGTTACATAATCAATACTATAAAATCAGGAGGTTTCTTATGAAGCAATTTTCAATGAAAGCAATAACGGCTGTTGCGGCTGTTTCAACAACACTTGCTTTGGGCGGTAATGCTCTTGCCAAGGTTGAGGGCGATACCATTATTCTTGGGTCATCTATCTCACTAACTGGCAAATACGCAACAAATGGTCTGCATACACAGCGTGGCTATGATTATGCTGTCAAAATGATCAATGATAATGGTGGCGTCACTGTTGACGGCAAATCCTATCAGCTTGCGGTTAAGTATTATGATGACGAATCCACCCCTGCGCGTGGGGCACAGCTGGCCGAAAGATTGATCCAGCAGGATGGCGTCGAATATATGCTTGGCCCATATTCTTCTGGTATGACAAAGGCGATTGCGCCGGTATCTGAAAAATTTGGTGTGCCAATGGTTGAAGCCGAAGGTGCGTCACGTTCGCTATTTACCCAGGGATATAAGTATCTGTTCGCCGTGCTTTCTACATCAGAACAGTATCTGGCCACAGCTATTGATATGGCAGCGGCTAAATCTGATGATCCGAGCAAGGTTCGGGTAGCGATGGCATTCGAAGGCGATCCATTTTCTATGGATGTGCGTGCCGGTGTTGTTGATAAAATCGAACAATACGGCATGCAGGTCGTGATTGATGATCAGCTTCCTGCTGATCTGTCCGATATGTCCACTACACTTACGAAGGTAAAAGCACTTCGTCCTGACATTCTGGTCATTTCCGGTCACTCAAAAGGCGCGGCGACAGCAGCACGTCAAATTGATGAGATGAAGGTCAATGTTAACATGATTGCCATGACACATTGTGAAGCGGCCAAAGTCCAGGAAAAGTTCCCGAAAGCATCTGATGGTTTCCTTTGCCCGACACAGTGGGTGGAATCACTTTCCAAGTCTGACCCTATGTTTGGTAGTGCAAGTGAGTGGAATACCGGTTTTAAAGCAGCGTATCCATCATACACATCCGTTCCATACCAATCCGCACAGGCATCAGCCGCGGTTTATGTCTGGAAAGAAGCATTTGAAGCTGCCAACAGCTTTGATAAGGATGCGGTCAGAGATGCGATTGCCGCTACGGAAATGGAAACATTCTACGGCGACATCAAGTTTTCTGAAAACGGTAACAACATTGCCAAGCCAATGTTTATGCGTCAGATTGATGCCAGTGGTACTTACAATCTGGTTGAAACCGCAGATCAGCTTACCTATCCACGGAATGTAAAATACTAATCCGTTGAACTTACAAGAAGGAGAGTGCGCTCTCCTTCTTTCTTTAAGGCTTTCTTTAAGGATTTCCGATGTTAAGTAACCTTGAACTGCTCTTTTACTGGGCTCCTATTATCAATGTTCAAATCATTCTGGAAGGCATCTTTGTTGGTGCTGTTTTTGCGTTAAGTGCTTATGGGCTGGCGCTGGTCTGGGGGGTGATGAACATTAAAAATCTGGCACAGGGTGATTTTGTCATCATGGGCGGATATATGGCGTTTTCACTACACGCGATGCATGTTCCCCTGCCATTGATCATGATTGCCGTTATGGTTGGTATGTTCATGTTTGGATGGGTTATTTACATCATTATGATCCGGCGAATTATTGATCAGGATATGTTTGTGTCTTTATTGGCAACATTCGGTCTGTCTTTGCTGGTGCAACAGGTGATGAACATCATTTACGGCCCCGAAGTCCAGACAGTTGATATGGAACTGCCTATCTATGATGCGTTTGATAATATGGTTACTATTCCATCATCCAAGATTCTGTCGTTGTTTTTTGCCGCAGTGATTGCCGCCGGTGTGATTATCTTTATGAAAAAATCCCGCCTTGGTCAGGCTATCCGCGCCACCTCGCAAGACCCGCGTGCCGCGCGTGTTCTGGGCATCAACACGGATCGGGTTTATGCTTTCACATTCGCCATTAATGCCGCGCTTTGTGGGGCGGCTGGTGTGCTGGTGTCAATTATATGGGTTATTCAGCCGTTTTACGGCATTACCTATTCCGTGCGCTCATTCGCCATTGTGACTGCCGCCGGGTTAGGCAATTTGCCGGGGGTGATTACTGCCGGTTTCGGTATCGGGTTATTTGAAAAATATGTTGGCGTGATTGTTGGTACAGCGTACGAAGTTGCCGCTCCGGTAAGTATTCTGCTGATTGTTCTGATCATTCGTCAGATTTCAATGAAAAGAAATAGACAGGTCGTAAAATGAGTTCAACACAGAAAAAAATTATTCCCTATATTCTGCTTGGTGCATTAGGGATTTTTGGGCCAATCCTGTTTCCGAATTACACGCTTCAGATTGCGTATTTGTGGATGATGGTGCTTATGGCATCAACATGGGATTTGCTTGGCGGCCAGATGGGTTATAATTCTCTGGGCAATATCACGTTTTTTGGCGTTGGTATGTATGTTTCCGCCATTGTTCAGGTGTCTTTCTTTTACGAAGGCGGGGTAGGTGAATATACCTCTGCTATGGGATCAATTAAGCCTGTTTATACAGAATATGAATATTATATGGGATTATTCTGGGGCATATTAGCGGCTGGTTTTATTTCACTACTTCTCTGTCTGGTATTTTCAACATTTATGTTTGGATTACGCGGCCCTTATTTCGCTATTGGTTCTCTGGGCTTGGCGATTGCGGCGGCAGAGTTAACCATCACAGTTGATTATGTTGGCGGTGCATCCGGTATTTCGATGCCGCTTTTCCCCGGCGATATTGAGTTTCGATCCACGTTTTTCTATATGATCTGTTTCGGGTTAACGATACTGGCGCATATTCTGTTGCGCTGGATATACTCAACCCAGTTCGGGCTTGCCATTAATGCGATCCGCGATGATGAGGATAAGGCCGAGGCTATGGGCATCCCTACATTGAAATATAAATGTATCGGATGGTGTATTGCGGCGGTCTTTATGGGCTGTATTGGTGCGGTTGCTGGTAACATGGCCGGATTTATTGATAAAGAAGTCGCTTATCCTATTCCTACTTTTGGTATCTTCATGGTGGCTATGGCGCTTCTGGGCGGCAAGGGTACGTTATGGGGGCCGGTTATTGGTGCTATTCTTTTCCATGTTGTTAAAGAAACCACATGGACGTATCTCTTAAATCTCCAATGGGTAGCACTTGGGCTGATACTGATTATAAATATTGTATATTTTCAGGAAGGCATTATGGGCTGGCTTCAGAGAAAGTATCCTGAATTTTTCGGAATTGTTGTTGATACGTCAACACGCGACACAAAAGAAGAGGCTTAAAACATGTCAGAGAATATTATCGAAGTTAATAATGTTTCTAAGTCTTATGGCGGTGTTCATGCGAATGTTGATATTTCCATGGTGGTCAAACAGGGCTCTATCACCGGTATTATCGGGCCTAATGGTTGCGGTAAGACGACTTTGTTCAATTCCATTGTTGGCTATCATCCGATTGATAACGGGTCTATCCGTTTTGATGGGCAGGAAATATCAAAAATGCTGGTTGGGCCTATCGCCAGACTAGGCATGTTGCGAACATTCCAGCAAACCCGGATTTATTCCAAAATGGATTGCGTGGATAATATGCAAATATCGGTTTCCCACCGTAAAGATGCCAGAGATGGCATTTTTGCTAACCGCAAAGGTGAGATCAGGGACAGAGCCGAACATCTGCTTGAGTTTGTGGGGCTATATTCTAAGCGTAATCTGATTTCCGGGGATTTATCTTTTGGTCAGCAGAAACTGCTTGAGTTTGCGATGGCCTTGATGAATGAACCCAAGGCATTGCTTCTGGATGAGCCAACAGCCGGAATTAACCCGACTTTGATCAATGGTCTGATTGACCGGTTGCGCCGTGCCAATGAAGAACTTGGCATTACTCTATGTGTGATTGAACATAATATGCGGGTGATCATGAATCTGGCGGAGCATATTTATTGCTTATCAAACGGGCGGATGCTCGCCGAAGGTAAACCCGAAGATTTACAAGAAGACCAGCGCGTAATTGACGCCTATCTTGGAGGGCACTAATGGCTACCAAATCTACTGGAACTAAGGCTTCAGCCAAAAAAGCACCAGCCAAAAAGACAGCTAAAACAGCGGCATCTGCAACAGCGGCCGCAAAGAAAGCCGTAACAGCGAAACCCGCTAAAGTTGCGACCAAAAAAACCGCACCGGCAAAGACTGCTGTTAAGAAAGCTCCTGTTAAGAAAGCCCCAGTTAAAAAGGCTCCTGTTAAAAAGACAGTGGCTAAAAAGACAGTAGCTAAGGGTAAATCTGTATCCGGTTACGGTAGTGGCGGTGTTGATGTTGTCATGTCTGTGGATCAGATCGCTAAAGAAGCGGCAAGCATTGCGGCATCCGGGCCAAGTAAAGCTGATCTTGATAAACTAGCTAATAACGATGCTTTCCTTGTGATCGAAGACTTGCGGGCAGGTTACGGCAAGATGGAAATTCTGCATGATTTTTCATTGCGTATTGGTAAAGGTCAGGCGTTATGTCTGATTGGCCCTAACGGTGCTGGTAAATCGACCGTGCTTCATTCCATTTTCGGGTTTACCAATATTTTTTCCGGCTCTATCACTGTTGGCGGCAAAAACGTGACGTCATTAAAGCCATCCGAAAAACTGGCCTCAGCGGGGATTGCCTATATTTTGCAGGATAAATCTGTCTTCCCGCAAATGACAGTCGAAGAAAATCTGCTTATGGGCGGGTTTTTGAAAAATAAACCAGCCGAAGCAAAGCAAGCGGCAGAACGGGTGTTTGATAAATATAGCCGTCTGGCTGATCGCCGGCATAAACCCGCCGGCGTTTTATCAGGTGGTGAGCGCCGATTGCTTGAAATTTCTCGCGCGCTTGTCATGGAGCCTGATGTTCTATTGGTGGATGAGCCATCAATCGGGCTAGAGCCACGGTTCATTGATATGGTGTTTGAGATTCTTGACGATTTGCAAAAAGTTGACGGTAAAACGATTGTCATGGTCGAACAGAATGCCAAAAAAGGCCTTGCTTTTGCAGATATTGGTTATGTTCTGGTATCTGGTGAAACAGCACTGGCTGATCGTGGGGATACGTTGCTTGAAAATCCGGATGTTGGCCGGTTGTTCCTTGGTGGTTAACAGCGGAATAATATGCAAATGATTAATAGATCAGCATATTGATCAGTGATAATGCCGCGCCGCCCATTAAGGCGAATAAAAACGCGGTGATCAGATTATGACTTAAAGCCAGTTTCGTGCTTCTGATCTGATATAATCTGGCGCAAGTAATCACCGATAGTGACGCAACACTGCTCATTGTTCCGGCTCCCCAGCCAATCAAATGGCTTTGCATCAATAATGCCGGATGTACCGCCGCGCCACCATTGCTGAATATGGCCAGCATGACAGTGCTGGATATAACCGGATGGATACCAACAACAGATGCCAGCATCATAACCACTGGTGTAGCAATTAACGCTAGCCAGCCCGGATACATGCTATGTGGCCCCACTAGCCCCAGCTGTTCCAGCCCGTTCGTATTAATCGCAACATAGCCGATTAACATGGCCATGCTGATAATGATCAGATCATCGGATGTTAGCGCTAGCCCATCACGGGTTGATTTTACTATCGCGCGAATATTTTGCGGATAGCGGAAAAATTGAACGATTACCAGTAATGGCATAACGGTTACAACCGCAGATAAAGCCGTTAGATTGAATATCAGCGCAAAGGCCAATACGCTAGTCAGAACAATCACCACTCGCCATGCGATAGGCCGCAAACAGGCCAGTGATTTCTGTATGGTGCGAAAACTGAACTCCGCGCTAAAGAAAAAAGTGCAGATCAGCGTAAATAGAAACGCAGTTCCTAATCCGAATGCCATAGCTAGCCAGGCATGAGCCGTGCCAACAAAGCGTTCACCAACCGCAAAGGCAACAAAGAATGGTGACCATACCGCCGATGTCACCATCCCGCGTAAGGCGGCTTCTGCGGCTAGTTTACGGCGATGGTTGTCACTATCCTTGGGTAAAGCCGCGGATAGAATGGCAAATGTTCCCGTGTTGATGATACCGCCAAAGACATGCCCTGCAATCTGTAACCCTGCTGATGAGTTTTCGGGGCTTAATTGAGCGAGGTTGTCTTGTGTCCGGCGAACAGATGGCATAGTGGCGGCGGTGGCTTTGGACAATGTCATGGTTGCAATCAGAGCAACAAAAATCAATATAAAGCGGCCGCCTGAAAGCGCTAAATCCATGCTCAACTCACCATCAAGCAACAGCCAGCCAAGCACGGCCAGCATAGAAATGATCAGCAGACTATCCCATTTGAGCGTTGGTAATACCAAAATAAAGAAAACCCCACATGCGAGCGCGGCAAGGTTACTAAGTCCGATTACATCTGCGCCAAAAATGATCTGTAAAATGGCAGTAAACCATGCAAAAGCCAGCAAGCAAACGCGAAGGGTTGTGATGACATTATTCATGATCCCAATAGCACCATGATAATTGACAAAGTTAATAGCAGAATAGCAATGGCCTCAATCAGATTGGTTTTCTCTTTGAACCAGAGCGTAGATATCGCTAGCGTGATCAGCAATTCCACCTGACCCACAGCGCGGACAGATGCCACGGTTTGCATCATGAATGCGGTAAACCAGCCGACGGTTGCAACAGCACCAAAGAATCCTGCACCAATAGACCCGCGCCAATGAACAAAACAGGCCATGAATTGCTGGCGGGTAAAGATGAGCATCCATACACCCATCACCAATACCTGTATTGATGTTGCTATACCGCCTGTATAGATGGCACGCATGAATAGATCAGAACCAATCAGCGATACCGCCGCCGCTTTATAACAAACCGTGGCTAGTCCCAGAAACGTTCCGCTTGCCAGACCAATGGCTGATGTTCTGGAAAAGCAGGATTTCAATATCTCAGCACGGGTAAGCGCGGTTTTGGCAAAGGCCAGTATGATAACGGCAATAACACCAATCATGATGCCCAAGCCGGTTAATAGCGATACCATCACGCCCAGTATGATGGTTTCCAGAATGGCGGCCTGTAACACTTCGGTTTTGGAAAAAGCAGTACCAGCCGCAAAACTGCGTTGTGAAAACATGCGAATTAGCAAAACCGTAAAGATAATTTGCGTCAGACTGGCCAGATTAACCCAAATCCAGAACCATAATGTTGTTGCCGGTAAAGCGATATCCGATATGTATTGATAGCTGAATACCATGAACCACGCAAAGGGCAGGGCATATAGAAAACGGATATAGCTAGCCCCGTCATCACCCAGAACGGGTTTCATCTGTCGCTGAACCGCGCTGCGTAATGTTTGTGTTAATGCGGCTATAATGGTGGCTATAACCCACCATTCCAGGGTAATCATGCCATGACTCTGACTTGGGAATGAATAAATCTATTCTATTCCAGTGGGCGAAGAATACAACCAATTTGCTTCTTTTTCATGTTGTTACAAGCGGTTTCTGCTTCTTCGGGTAGCATGGGGATGGTTGATATGCGAAAATATTCGCTCCCATTGCGGGTTATAGGGGGTTCGATTTGCAAAATCACTGGCGGCGTGATGTCTGATAATGCTTCTTCAAAATGTATCATGCCTCTTTTGGCATGTTCACGCTTCATATAAGACGCTATTTGAATAATCATGGCTTTGACAGGTTTTTTATTATCTGTTTCTGGCTGTTTTGCTGGAACAGTGGCTGTTTCCTGACTATCTTCGGTGATGCCGGCGTTATTATCGCGGTCGGCGATCATGCCATTATCCCATTTCTTATTTTCCATGATTGTTAGCGAAGACTCTGGCACTACAACACCTTTTGCTTCTGCTATCTGTAAATCAATCCGGTCATATAATGTTGGGCAGAATGACATGACATATTGTTTAACAGAATGTTCCTGTGACGGATTAACAACACCCTGCCCATCCTGATTGGGGAAAAAGATATGATTGGTCAGCCACTGGGCATTACTGGTGAGGATAAGCTGTATATCCTTTTCCAGTACGGGCTGATTAGAATGGCTGATCATATGATCCTTGAGCTGTTGTGATAATGTCAATTGGCGGTCGCGCCAGATATCACGGATATTCAAATCGGTAATGCTGACATTTTCCATGATCAACGCATAAGCAGCACATGTAGCCAGTTGTTCGCCGATCTGACCTTTGTTAATAGTGGGATTGCTATTGTTGAGGGTGGATGTATTGCCGGTATGGTTATCATATTGCTCTAATGTTTGCGCCTGTAATTGAACGGCAGATGCCGAACATAAGCCAAACCAAATTGTAAGAACTAGCAAAGACCGGAACGTCTTTTTTACATATACCACAAATCAAACCCTAGATTATCACACACTGATTATTCTAATATAATATCTATTAATCTTCTGACATTTCAACGGCTTCAGCGGCGGCTCTGATTACCGCCATCGCCTTATTCACGCATTCCTGATATTCATTTTCATCTACACTATCATAAACGACACCGGCGCCAGCCTGAATATAAAGCATGTCATCCTTGATTAACGCGGTTCTTAAAACGATACAGCTATCCATATCGCCATTTCCGGAAATATAACCGGCGGCACCACCATAGGGGCCGCGGCGGGCAGGTTCTAGCTCATTAATGATTTCCATAGCGCGTATTTTAGGGGCACCGGTCAGCGTTCCGGCAGGAAAGCCAGCTTTAAGTGCATCAACAGCATCCAGATCATGGCGGATATGGCCTTGTACTTCTGATGCGATATGCATGACATGGCTATATCGTTCAATATTGAAATGATCTACCACTTTGACGGAACCGGGCTCTGATACGCGTCCAACATCGTTACGCCCCAGATCAAGCAGCATCAGATGTTCGGCACGTTCTTTGGCATCATTCAGTAAATCTGTGGCCAATTCCTGATCTTCTTCCGGGGTTTTACCACGGGGGCGCGTGCCGGCAATCGGCCGGATTGTTACTTTACCATCGCGCAAACGGACAAGAATCTCAGGGCTGGAACCTACCAGCGAATAGCCGCCCATATTGAAATAAATCAAAAAAGGTGAGGGGTTTAACCGCCGCAAAGACCGGTACAGGGTAAATGGTTTTTTGAAAAACGGGACAGAAAACCGTTGCGATAGCACCACTTGAAAAATATCACCGGCTTTTATGTAATCAATGGCTTTTTTCACCATGCCCAGATAGGTGGATTTAGGCATATTCGTTGATACTTCAGGCAGGGGAGTATGATGATCCGGTTTCTGTTGTGATGGGATATTGTTATTCAGGGTATCGACAATCTGTTGCAATCTGTCATGCGCCTGTTGAATAGCCTGTTGAGCATGATCTTCAAGATTATAATCATGACTGGCATCATAACTGGCATCATGACTGGCCGGACGAACCGGCGTGACCACACGCAGGCTGTCTTTCAGCCGATCAATGATAACAACCACCGATGGTCGCATCAGACAGGCATCAGGCGTGCCTAGCTCATCCGGATTAGTGCTGGCTATGTTTTCCATATACTGGATCATTTCATAGCCGAAATAGCCGAATAGCCCTGTTGACATTGGCGGTAAATCATCAGGAATATCAACCGCTGAGTCAGCCATCAGACGGCGGAGCGATTCAAAAACATCACCAGTTTCACGGCCAATAATATGACCTTTGCCGTCTTCGATAGTGATATCTTCGCCGCGCACTGTCCATATTAGATCAGGGTTGAGCGCAATAACGGAAAACCGGCCTCTTACATTACCGCCTTCAACCGATTCAAGCAGGCAATGATAAGGCTGATCAACCCCTAGTTTAAGCATAATGGAAACCGGCGTTTCCATATCCGCGACCAATTCTGTATGCAACAGAACGGTTTCGCCTTTTTCAAGTAATGCCGTGGCATCGCTATGTTCGGGGTGGACGCGCATTAATTCGTTGATCCCACTAGCAACCGGATGGCGGCGTTGGGGTTAGCCGTGACGCTGTGAATGGATTGAAGCCCGGATGCAATGGCCGCCTCGCTATCGGTTGCCATATGATCGGCAAACTCTGCCAGCATTTGTTCAGACCGGAGCTTAATGCTTTCTTCGTCGCCATCAATGATTGCATCCATTTTGAGGACAATCATTTTATCATCACCTGTTTCAACCAATGTACGATCACCTATATTTATAGCAAAACTGGCTGATGCCATTAAACTAGCGGCTTCGTGATCAAGCCCGCTTCCGTTTTGCAAAAATTCAGGTGAAGTAATCAGGTCAAGCGCAAGATCAGCTACGGCCGCTTGGTAATCAGTGGCGGCTATCAGGCTTTCTGCTGTGGCGCGTGTGGTTGAAATGGCCTGTTCCTGTTTCCATGCAGTGATGGCGGCGGCGCGCACTTCGTCCAGCTGGCGTACGCGTATATCGGTTTCGCTATCAACTCTCAATGCAAAAAAGGTATTGTTTTCATCAGAAATCAACATGCTAGGCACGCCAATATTCTGTTGCCACGCGGTTGAACGGAACGCTGTGCTGGATGCAATGCCATCCAGCCATTCGCCGTCAATATCACGGCCAGTCTTGCTAAGAGCAGGGATAGAAAGCAGATTTGCGCCTGCTTCTGCGGCGGCTTCTTCTAGTGTGGCACCGGCTTCTTGTGATGTTTCAAATATTTGAATGCTGTCATAAACCCTGTTTATGGCTTTTTCATTTATGATTTCATCAGCTAGGGTTGCTTTGATATCAGAAAACACCGGCACTTCAGCAGGTGAGATATCATTAACAATAAACAGATATACCCCGAATGCCGTCTCAGCTGGCTCAGTTACCTGATTTGCGTCTGCCGCAAACACAATATTGGCCAGATCATCAGGCAGATCATCGCGTGCGATATTTGTAAAAGTAATATCTTCTTCGCTATCACCAAGCATATCACTGGCGACAGTGGCAAAATCTTCGCCAGATTTTAGCCGCGATAACGCATCATTGGCCTGATCAATATCAGCCAGCACCATTTGATAGAAATTGCGGCGCTCAGGAATGGATAGCGCATCCTTTCTTTCTTCGTATATGCTTTTAACTTCATCGTCTGAAACATTGATTTCATTAATAAAATCATCAGGTGAAAGAACGGCCACCACGACTTGCCTTGTTGCAGGTGCATCAAACATGCCGGCGTTTTCAGCGTACCATGCGGACAGGATATCATTGGCCGGATCATCAATCTTATCTGGATCAATCAGCAATTCAGCATAAGAAATCACTCTTTTCTGGGCTAGCCATTCTGCCATGCTCCGAGCAAGCCCGGGGGAATATTCCGCGCCTGACGCAATGGCGGCAATGATCTGATTGCGCCGTTCAGCATAGCCAATACTGGCGACCAGATCATTTTCTGTCATGCCACGACTGGCCAGAATATCTCTGAATAAAAGCGGGTTGAATTGTCCGGTTTCATCCATAAACATGGGGTTTCTGCGGATAGCGTCTTTTGCCATGTCACGGGTAACGGTAACGCCCAGCCGGTTTGCTTCGGCATCGAATAATGCCCGCTCAGCCATTTCTGCAATAATCTGTTCCATCAAACCAATGGAAACAGCCTCATTATTATTGAGATTTGGATAATAATACCGGCGTGTCTGATCAAAATATACGGCAACCTCTTGTGCTGTGATAGTGATATCACCAACCGTAATAGCATCTTCGTCATTGGGGCTGGATCGGAAAATATCACCGATACCCCACATACCAAAACCGACAACCAAAACCATAAGGAAGGCGCGCATTAAGTTTGATTTTGTGCCATTGCGAAGGGTTTGCAACATGGATTTCACCTTATATTTAGTAATATGTTATTTATTATCGTTTCTGCCTAGCATGCGAAACCGCCATTGTCACGGCTGAGAATCGCTTTTCGGTTGCTTCATGATAGCAAATCAGATTAGAAAATACACAACTCAAATTGTTGTTCGCGCTAATATTTTTTCGGATTTGTCATTTTATGATCATTGCTTGTAACTGGAAAATGAATATGAACACCGAAACAGCGCTTGATCTGGTGGCTGATATGGCTACGCAAATGGCGGTGACAGGGGTTCAACGTATCATTTTTCCGCCGTTCCCTTTGCTTGCCGCTATCCATATGCGGATTGCTGGTACCGATATCCTTATGGGTGGTCAGGATTGTCATACCGAACAAAACGGCGCTTTCACCGGTGATGTGTCTGCATCCATGCTTTCTGATGTTGGGTGCAAATGGGTTATTATTGGTCATTCTGAGCGCCGGCAGCTTCATCATGAAACTAATGATCTGATCGCTGCGAAAGTAGCCGCCGCGCAATTGGCGGGATTGTCCGTGATGTTATGTGTTGGTGAAACCGAACAAGACCGGCGTGCTGGTGCTTCTGATGTGGTTGTGCTGGATATGCTGGCATCGTCGCTACCGGCGGATATTGACCCCACGCGGCTAGCTATCGCGTATGAGCCGGTTTGGGCTATTGGTACGGGGCAGAATGCAAGCGAAGCCGATATTTCAGCCATGCATAACAGAATTGCGGTTTTTCTGGCCGCATCCAATATGGAACATGTGCCAGTGCTTTACGGCGGATCGGTTAATCCAGATAACGCGGCCGCGATTATGGCAATGGCATCTGTGGGCGGCGTGCTGGTTGGCGGTGCTAGTCTGGATGCCAATAGTATTAAGGCCATCACTGACCAATCCGCACCAAATTAACCTATTGGGCAGATGGTATTTAGGATGCTATAAGTTCTACTGATTAGTGGCGTGATGAAAAGGCGTGGCAATTTTCTGATTTTTGTCTGGAAGTTTACGCGGCCTTGCATTATAGAATAATCAAACGAAAGATCATAAACATGCAAGCTTTATTCTTAACAATACATATTCTGATTGCTCTGGCGCTGGTTTTTGTCATCTTGCTACAACGTAGCGAAGGTGGCGGGCTTGGTATTGGCGGCGGTGGCGGTGGTCAAGGCGGCGGCTTTATGACTGCTCGCGGAACCGCGAACCTGCTTACCCGTGTTACTACTTTTCTTGCCATCGGTTTTTTTGCAACATCTATCACGCTTGCGATTCTTAGTGGCAGAACATCGGTAACGTCATCAATTCTTGATGAAGTCGTTAGTGAATCGGAAACTTCAACAGTAACCCCTTTAATTCCAACAGTTCCAGCTGATCAATAAATTTTTATTGATCTTTGTCTAGAAAGTTGGGGTTAATATTGGTATAGGTATTTCCCATGCCGCGTTTTGTATTTATCACTGGTGGTGTGGTCTCTTCACTTGGTAAGGGACTTGCTTCTGCCGCTCTAGGCGCTTTGTTGCAAGCTCGTGGCTATAAAGTCCGGCTTCGTAAACTCGACCCTTATTTGAACGTTGATCCCGGCACGATGAGCCCGACACAGCATGGTGAGGTATTTGTCACCGATGATGGGGCGGAAACAGACCTTGATCTGGGGCATTATGAACGCTTTACCGGTGTTGATGCCAAACAATCCGATAATGTTACCACTGGCCGTATTTATTCTGACGTGCTGGCACGCGAACGGCGCGGTGACTATCTGGGCGCAACTATTCAGGTTATTCCCCATGTCACCGATGCTATCAAAACCTTTGTTACATCAAATCTGGATGACGAAGATTTTGTACTGGTAGAAATCGGTGGGACGGTTGGCGATATTGAATCACTGCCATTTCTTGAAACTATCCGTCAGCTGGGAAATGAATTAGGCCCCCGGAAAACCTGTTTTCTGCATGTAACTTTATTGCCTTATATTCATGTCGCGGGTGAGCTGAAAACAAAACCGACGCAACATTCTGTTAAAGAATTACAATCTGTCGGGATTCAGCCTGATATCCTGCTTTGCCGGAGCAGCGAAGATATCCCGAATGATTTAAAAAGAAAGATTAGCCGTTTCTGTAATGTCCGCGAAGAAGCCGTGATTAGCGCATTGGATGCGAACAGCATTTATGATGTGCCGCTGGTATATCACCGCGAAGGGCTGGATATGGAAATTTGCCGTCATTTTGATTTACCACTGAATGAACCTGATCTATCGGTCTGGCAGAATATTGTTCACCGCATGGGAAACCCCGAAGGCGAAGTAAATATTGCGGTTGTTGGCAAATATACCAGCCTGCTTGATAGTTATAAATCACTAGCCGAAGCGCTGGTGCATGGCGGGCTTGATAATAACGTCACGGTTCGGCTTAACTGGGTCGATAGTGAAACATTTGAAGGCGATAACGCCGATATGTCAGCGTTAAAACAGGCTGATGGTATTATGGTTCCCGGCGGCTTTGGTAAGCGTGGATCAGAAGGCAAAATCAAAGCCATCCAGTTTGCTCGCGAAAATCAACTGCCATTTTTCGGTATCTGTTTCGGTATGCAGATGGCTGTGGTTGAGGCGGCGCGAAATCTGGCTGGTATGAGCGATGCCAGTTCCAGTGAGTTTGGCCAGATTGATAATCCGGTAGTCGGATTAATGACAGAATGGACAAGCGGTAATGCACAGGTCACGCGCGATGCGGAAAGCGATTTGGGCGGAACGATGCGGCTTGGCGCTTATGATTGTGTTCTGGGCGAGGGGACGCGTGTTCGTGATCTTTATGGCGTTAAGAATATCAGCGAACGTCACCGCCACCGCTATGAAGTGAATGTATCATGGCGGAATATACTAGAAGAAAAAGGGCTAATTTTTTCAGGGCTTTCGCCTGATGGTGAATTGCCTGAAATCGTGGAACGTCCGGATCATCCGTTTTTCATCGGGGTGCAGTTTCATCCCGAATTAAAATCACGACCGTTTCAACCGCATCCATTATTTAGTGGGTTCATTAAAGCCGCGCGTGACCGTTCACGTCTGGTATAGGAACAAAGCCATGATAAATCAGCATCATATTTCGATTGGAAAGCATTCCATCGGCAATGATTTGCCTATGGTATTAATTGCCGGGCCCTGTGCTATCGAAAGCCATGATCATGCTATTGATATGGCTTCCCAGCTGAATAAAATGGCCACGGAATTAGGGGTTGGTTTTATCTATAAATCATCTTTTGATAAAGCAAACCGGACATCCATCCATTCGCATCGCGGGCTTGGTATGGATCAGGGACTGGCTATTCTGGATGCGGTGAAAAAGCAAATCGGTTGCCCTGTGCTAACCGATATCCATTTGCCGGAACAATGCGAAGATGTTGCCGCCGTGGTGGATGTGATGCAGATACCGGCTTTTCTTTGCCGCCAGACAGATTTGCTGATCGCCGCCGCCAAAACGGGCAAAGCGGTTAATGTCAAAAAAGGCCAGTTTCTAGCCCCGTGGGATATGCAACATGTGGTTAGCAAGATTGCCGATGCTGGAAACAGCAATATTATGATCACTGAACGTGGCACCAGTTTTGGCTATAATACACTGGTAACTGATATGCGCGGCTTGCCGCAAATGGCGGCTACCGGCTATCCGGTCATATTTGATGCCACCCATTCGGTTCAACAACCGGGTGGTCTGGGCGGTGTTTCTGGCGGGCAACGTCAATTTGTGCCAACGCTTTCGCGGGCGGCGGTTGCTATTGGTGTGGCTGGATTGTTTATGGAAACTCATGAAAACCCTGACAAAGCGCCTTCTGATGGCCCTAATATGATCCCGCTGGATCAGATGCCGAACTTGATAAAAACCTTACTTGATTTTGATCGTCTTGCTAAAACGCATGGCGATAGCACGTTATCGGTTTAGACCGTTTACCCGTTTTAAAGGATATCACCCTATGAGTAGCATTTTGGATATACATGCCCGTCAAATTCTGGATAGTCGCGGAAACCCGACAGTAGAGGTTGATGTTGTTCTCGAAGATGGATCAATGGGGCGCGCGGCGGTGCCTTCTGGTGCATCTACTGGCGCGTTTGAGGCCATGGAACGCCGCGATGGTGATAAATCTATCTATCATGGCCGTTCGGTTCAAGGCGCGGTTGAAACCGTCAATGGTGAGCTAGCAGACGCGCTGATGGGGCATGATGCCTATGACCAGCATGGTATTGATCATGCCATGATTATGCTGGATGGTACGGAAAACAAATCACGTCTTGGCGCCAATGCGATTTTGGGGGTGAGTTTAGCGGTTTGCCGTGCCGCCGCCATGTCTGCCGAACAGCCGTTATGGCGTTATATTGGCGGCATGCACGCGCATATTATGCCAACCCCCATGATGAATATTCTGAATGGTGGGGCGCATGCCGATAACGGGCTGGATGTGCAGGAATTCATGATTATGCCGGTTTCCGCAGAAAGCCTTAGCGATGCCGTGCGTGTCGGTTCTGAAATTTTTCATAGCTTGCGTAAAATACTGATTGATAAAGGGCTTTCTATCGCGGTTGGTGATGAGGGCGGCTTTGCGCCGGCAATCAACACCACGGGTGAAGCGATTGACAGCATCATGATGGCGATTGAAAAAGCCGGATATATACCGGGCGAAGATGTCATGCTGGCGATGGATGCGGCGGCAACCGAGTTTTATTCTGATGGTAAATATCATCTGAAAGGCGAGGGCAAGTCGCTATCTAGCGAAGACATGGTGGAATACTGGCGCAAGTTTATTGAGGCCTATCCGATTAGCTCTGTCGAAGACCCGTTTGCCGAAGAAGACTGGACAGGATATGTGCATATGACATCAGAACTTGGCGATAATGTGCAAATTGTCGGCGATGATCTGTTTGTCACTAATCAGGAACGGCTGGTTAAGGGGATTGAACTAGAAGCCGCAAATGCCATTCTGATCAAGGTGAACCAGATCGGCACACTGACCGAAACCATGGATGCTATCATGATGGCGCAACGGGCGGATATGGGGGTTGTGATATCTCACCGGTCGGGCGAAACCGAAGATCACTTTATTGCTGATCTGGCGGTGGCTACCAATGCCGGACAGATCAAAACCGGCTCTGTTTCCCGCTCTGATCGAACCGCCAAATATAATCAGCTGATCCGTATCGAAGAAATGCTAGGCACGAACGCCACCTATTCCGGCATGCAATTCCTGCGCTAATGTCGTGCTGTGAAAACAAAACAATGACACGCCCATTGCTGGATGTGTCATTGTTACGGGCAAGTGGATATCATCCACCTACCTTAAGTTTGTTTAGTCACATGGATAGGCTGTGATCTTGCTTTATGCGCGAAACAGCTATCGGATGCTTTGACTATTTCTGCGGATAGGCAAGGGCGTTAGCAAAGTTCAGGAATCCTAAACCGCTGATAACGCTACCATTTTTGTTATCGCCCGCGTCCAGATCAACATAGCTCATATCAACAATATGCCGTTTGCCGCTGCTTTTGAAACCGCGAAGGCTAAGGATATGATCCAGTGATTGATTAAGCGCGGTATTGGCATAACCTTGTGCTGTTGCCAGACCCGGATTATCCGGATAGATGCCAACATACTCGGCCACATAGCCACCGACTTCGTTGCCCTGATCATCCAGAACGCCCAGTTCCATACCAATACAGGCACCGGCCGCTTTAACCGCATCGGTGGTTTCGATAGCCTTTTCATATCCGTGGTGACGGAACCGGACATTGGTTTTGCCTGTTCCTTCGGAATATGTTGCCCCGACCATGGCGTAAATCACCTCAAGCACGGCACCATGAAAAAAGTATGGCGCGGCTTCATCGATATCTATCATGCTCAAATCCTTGGGCAGAACAGATGAATAAGGCACAATATTAAAATCCGCAATCTTTGCGTCATAAAGCGCCACATCATAAGAAAAGGTTTCGTAAGGTTGTGGGGGTTGACCTAAACTACTAGTCCCCTTGCCAGAAATAGGAAAGCCAACGGTTGGATAACGAGCACCTACTGCATTTACTGATACATTTTTGGTAGTCATATTTATCTCCTCTAACCGTAAGGTTTAAAGTGGCTTTGTTCAAACCCGGCCAGAATGCGCAAAAGCGTGGTTTTGCCTCAACCGGAAGGCCCTAGAAAAGTAAAAAACTCATTTTCGGCAATGCTCAAAGACACATCATGTAGCGCGGTAAAGG
>JABIWM010000095.1 GCA_018701255.1 Alphaproteobacteria bacterium
ATAGTGATCGAAGACGCGCGCTGGCATCCTTTTCTTGATCAGACCGAACATGCAAAACTTGTTTCTATCATGAAGCAGGCCATAAAGCGGGCTATGAAACAGGCTAAACATCTGGCCTCACCGTCAGAGTTTACCGTCATGCTTACCAATGATGCGCAGATGGCTGTTCTTAATCAGCAATTCCGCCAGAAAGCCGTACCAACAAATGTATTATCTTTTCCTGACCATCAGGATGATCATTATCTGGGTGATATCGCCATCGGATATGATATCATGATCACAGAAGCAACCGCCACAGACACGCCGGTTGGTGATCATTTTCTGCATCTGCTTGTTCATGGGATATTGCATCTGTTAGATTTTGATCATATTGATGATGCTGAGGCGCATGTCATGGAAACAGCAGAAAAACAGATTCTAGCCAGTATTGGCATTGCTGATCCTTACGAATATAGAGATAAGGGCTAGCCATGACACCGACACATTCGTCAAAAACGGGTTTCTGGAAAAAAATAAGATACGGGCTGAAGAAACTTCTTCCGGGGAGCTCATCGCCACTGGCACGCGAAGAAATCACCGAGCTTCTGGAAGAATCCATTCGTGACACAATACATTTTGATACTCATGAAAGCACGCTTTTGCGCAACATGCTGGGACTGCGCGATATTAATGCGCTGGATGTTATGGTTCCACGGGCGGATATTTTTTATGTTGATCAATCGGATAGCATGGAACAGATCATTGAAAAAATGACTGCCGCTAGCCATTCCAGAGTTCCGGTGGTTAATGAAAATCTGGATCGGGTTGAGGGCATTTTACATATCAAAGACCTCTTGCGCATGATGCAGACCAATGAAAAAGTAAATATCAGCACGCTTTTACGCCAGCCGATATTTATCTCTCCGACGATGCGTTTGCTGGATTTATTACAGGAAATGCGGCTTCGCCGATTGCATCTGGCGCTTGTTGTTGATGAATATGGCGGCACGGACGGATTAATAACGATTGAGGATTTGGTCGAAGAAATTATTGGTGAAATTAATGATGAGCATGACGAAGATACCACGCCATTATTTGATATCGCCAATGACGGAACAGCAATGGCAGATGCCCGACTGGAAATTGAAATGCTGGAAGCCGTCACCGGATCATTGCTGGATGAAGACAATCAGGATGAAATTGATACGGTTGGTGGGCTTGTCATTTCACTTGCCGGTCGAGTCCCCGGTCGGGGTGAGATTGTACGCCATCCATCAGGGCTTGAGTTTGAAATTATTGAAAGCGATCCGCGCCATGTATCCATGGTGAAAATCCGCCGGCTGACCAAATCGGCGGAAAAACCGGTTCTATGATCAGCCGTAGTCTGGCATTAGCTGTTCCAATATCTGGTATTCTGGCCAGCTTTGCTTTGCCGCCAATCCATATTCTGCCGTTTCTGGTTGCGCTATCCTATCCTATTGCCCGCATGCTTTCATGCCAGAATATGCGTTCAGCGTTCTGGGTGGGTTGGGGTTGTGGGCTAGGCTGGTTTCTGGTGTCATTATACTGGATCAGTAATGCCATGCTAACTGGCGGGTCGCAATTTTACTGGATGATCCCCTTTGCCATGTTTTTTCTGCCATCGTTTCTGGCGATATTCTGGGGGGTGGCTTTTGCCCTTGCCTGGCGTTCTGGTACTTTACCGGCTGTCCGCTGGGGGGCGGTCATATTCTGGCTGATGGTGATGGAATGGTTGCGCGCCCATATCTTTACCGGCTTTCCGTGGCAAACACCGGGGATGGTTTTTGCCATGCGGCCACTGGGTATTGATCTGGGCTTTGATCTGGTTTCTGTCATTGGTGTTTTTGGCTGTGGGGTTGTGGCTCTCATGCTGGCTAGCTTGCCATTGGCTATCCGGCTGGACAAACGGCTGGGGCAAACGGTATTGGCAGGGCTTGCCGTATTAATGGTGCTGGCATTGGCAGTATCAGGCCGGCCATTAGTCGATCATGCCGCAAAAGGGCTGACGGTGCGTATGGTGCAACCGGCGATCCCGCAACAGGATAAATGGAAATCCGAGCTAAAAGATCAGCATCTGGCCGTGCATCTGGAACAAAGTCGGGCGCTATCCGAAAATGGGGTAAAGCCTGATCTGATTGTCTGGGGGGAAGTCAGCTATGCCGGTTTTCTGGAACATGACTGGCCAGAGCTAGCGCCGGATATTCGCGCGGCGGCGGCGGATAGCGCATGGTTTGTGCTTGGCGGATTGCGGCAACAGAAATCAGCAGATCAGTCTGAATATTTCAACAGTATTTTTCTAGTAAGGCCAGATGCAACCATCGCCGGAGTGTATGACAAACGCTATCTGGTGCCGTGGGGGGAATATGTGCCTTTGCGTCAGGCGTTTTCTTTTGTTGATCATCTGGCTGGCGGGGTTGATTTTTCTGCCGGATCAAGCGCGGTGATGCTATCGCTTGAACGTCCGGATGGCAGGATTGTCAATATCGCCCCGCTGATTTGTTATGAAGTCATTTTTCCGGTTAGTACGCGCCGTGCTGTTCTTGGTGCGGATATGATCATTAATCTGACTAATGATGCATGGTTTGGCGACAGTCTGGGGCCCCGTCAACATCTGGCCATGGCACAGATGCGATCAGCAGAACTGGGCGTACCCATGGTTCGGGTCGCAACAACAGGTATCTCAGCGGTGATTGATGGCTATGGGCAAGTGACATCACAAATAAATTATCATTCTTCAAAATGGCAGGACGCTGTTATTTCCGGCCGCACCCATACTTTATATGCCCAATATGGTGAGCTTGGTTTTGTATTGCTTTTGCTATTTTGCCTAGGCACGGGAATAGCATTCCGCCACCGAATCCAAATATAATGTTGCGATATGAATATGGGTTGATATTGATGATCTTGACGCATAAAAAACAATGATTAGAATGTATTTTGAAAAACAAAAGGATTTATAATGTCACATCTGTTTACAAGCGAATCTGTGTCCGAAGGGCATCCTGATAAAGTATGCGACCGGATTTCTGATGAAGTGGTTGATTTGCTGATTAGCAAAGACAGGGAAAGCCGTGTTGCGTGCGAAACCTTTGCCACGACCAACCGAACCATTATTGGCGGCGAGATACGTTGTAAGCAGAAATTAGAAAAAGAAGAAATTATCGCCCTTGCCAGACAAGCTGTTAAAAATATCGGCTATGAGCAGGATGGCTATCACTGGCAGAACATGACAGTGGATTATTATCTGCATGAACAATCCAGCGATATTGCCCAAGGGGTTGATGCCGGTAAAGATAAAGAGGAAGGCGCCGGTGATCAGGGGATTATGTTCGGCTATGCCTGTAACGAAACAGACGTGTTAATGCCTGCTCCGATTTTATACTCGCATCAAATCCTCAAATCACTAGCAGAAGCCAGACATTCTGGCGCGGCGGATATTCTGGGGCCAGATAGCAAATCCCAAATTACTTGTGTTTATGAAAACGGTAAACCTGTCCGCACATCTAGCGTTGTTGTATCCACCCAGCATATCGAAGGCAGTGAAAGCAAGGTTCGTGATCTGGTTCGCGCCCATGTGTTGAATATTCTGCCCGAAGACTGGATGTGTCATGATGATGATTTTTATGTCAATCCAACTGGCAATTTTGTCATTGGCGGGCCAGATGGTGATGCGGGTTTGACTGGCCGTAAGATCATTGTTGATACCTATGGCGGTGCGGCACCACATGGTGGCGGCGCGTTTAGTGGTAAAGACCCGACAAAAGTTGACCGGTCAGCCGCTTATGCCGCCCGATATCTGGCTAAAAATGTTATTGCCGCCGGATTAGCCGAAAAATGCACCATTCAGCTATCCTATGCTATCGGCATTTCCAAACCATTATCGGTTTATGTGAATACAGCCGGAACAGGCAAGATCGAAGATAGCCGACTAGAAGATATTTTGCCGGTAGTCATGGATTTAACCCCGCGCGGTATTCGTGAAACATTAGGGCTGAACGCGCCAATCTATGCCGCAACATCTGCTTATGGGCATTTTGGACGCATCCCCGGTGAGGCAGGCCCCGGTAGTTTCAGCTGGGAAGCCACTAATCTGACCGATGCTATTTTAAAAGCGGTATAATCAGGATTGATCCCCTATGCCCGACCCATATGATCGGCCACAATTTTACGGTCGCCGGCGTGGAAGAAAGCTCCGGCCGAAACAGGATGCCGTTCTTAATCATGGGCTTTCTGAATATAGCATCACGTCAGCAATGCTGGCTGATGCGCCGATTGATCCACGGCAATGGTTTGATCATGATGTTGACCGGATATGCCTTGAAATCGGTTTCGGCGGGGGTGAGCACCTAGCGGCACGGGCGGCACAATTTCCGAAAACCGGCTTTATCGGGGCAGAACCGTTTATAAACGGAGTAGCTAGCCTTTGCCGGCATATTGCTGAAAATGATCTGAATAATGTTCGTATCTGGCCAGATGACATCCGGCTATTATTGCCGCTTCTGGCTAAGCACTCTTTGCAAGCGGTCTATATTCTGTTTCCTGATCCATGGCCAAAGCAACGGCATGAAGCCAGACGTATTGTACAACCGGCTATGCTTGATCTGCTGGCTGATCATATTTGTCCGGATGGCGAATTGTTGCTGGCGTCTGATGATCCCACGGCTAAATCATGGCTATTGGCAAATGCTGTGCGGCATGACCGTTTCGCATGGCAGGCTAGATCAGCCGCTGATTGGCGCCAGCCCCCCGCAGACTGGCCGGGTACCCGCTATATGCGTAAAGCTGAAAAAGCCGGCCGCAAATCGGCATGGTTCCGTTTTTCCCGGGTTTAGCCGCTAAGGCTTGCAATCCTCTTGTTTGGTTGGTATATAAAACAAACATTATCGGAAATTTGATGATGGGCCTTCCGCAAGGAAGTTGCCCATTTTTCTTTGCCTGAATAATGAGCCGGAATGATGGCTTGATATGATGGCTTGATATGATGAGTTTGGATAAACAGTTTAAGGGCATGGGATAAAAGCATATTATGGCGTCGTCACCCCTAGAAAATCAGCTTGAGATGTTGTTCAGCGACATGATTACCGAAAAAGGCTTTGAGCTTGTTCGTATCAGCTATCGTGATGGTGTCCTGCAAATCATGGCCGAGCCTAAAGACCGTGATCTTGAAATGACAGTGGAACATTGCGCCAGCATATCACGTGCGGCGGCAAGAATTCTTGACGAACAAGACCCGATTACATCGCAATACCGGCTTGAGGTCACATCACCGGGGGTATCACGTCCGCTGATCAAGCGCGAAGATTATGACCGGTTTCAAGGTGAGCTGGTGAAAGTAACGATAAGCGCCCAGATTGATGGCCGCCGCCGGTTTCATGGCCGCCTGATCGGGATTAGTGATGATGATAAAATTGAACTGGATACAAGCTTTGGGCCTGTATCACTGGATTATGGGTTGGTGGAAGCCGCTAAACTAGACCCAACAGAAATTATGGAACGGCGGCTAAAATCAAGACGGAAAGGATAAATTATGGATTCTTCAATTTTCACAAACAATGAACTGCTTCAGGTAGCAGACGTTGTTGCACGGGAGAAAGCCATTGATCGCGAAGAAGTGCTGACAGCAATGGAAATGGCCATTCAGAAAGCCGGTCGGTCGCGCTATGGGCAGGATCGCGATATTCGCGCCATGATTGATCGTAAATCGGGTCAGATTACACTGGAACAATTCACAGAAGTCGTAGAAGAAATCGAAGACGAAGTGACACAGATTACGCTGGACGCGGCCAAAAAAATTGATCCTGCACTAGAAATTGGCGCCTTTATCCGCGAATCCCTGCCGCCGCTTGAATTCGGTCGCATCGCCGCCCAGACAGCGAAGCAAGTGATCTCTCAACGGGTACGCGAAGCAGAACGGGCAAGACAATTCGCAGAATATCAGGGTCGTGAAGGCGAAATTGTTCTCGGTACCGTGAAACGTGCTGAAAGTTACATGATTACCGTTGATATGGGTCGCGCCGAAGCCGTGATCAGACGCGAAGACATGATCCCGAAAGAAATCATCAAGCAAGGTGACCGGATCAGAGCGCAAATCAAAGAAGTACGCGAAGAGCCAAAAGGCCCGCAGATTTTTCTGACGCGTGCCGGTGATCAGTTCATGGCCGCCCTGTTTACACAGGAAGTGCCAGAAATATATGACGGCATTATTGAAATTAAAGGTGTTGTCCGTGAACCGGGTAGCCGGGCTAAAATGTCGGTCTATTCCCATGATCCCAGCATTCATCCGGTTGGTTCATGTGTAGGGATGCGCGGAAGCAGAGTGCAGGCAGTTGTTAATGAACTGCATGGGGAGAAAATCGAAATTATCCCATGGTCAGAAGATATCGTAACATTTGCCATTAATGCTCTAGCCCCTGCCGAAGTAGCAAAAGTAGTGGTGCATCAGGACGAAGGCAGACTAGAGGTGATTGTCCCGAATGATCAGCTCAGCCTTGCTATTGGCCGCCGTGGACAGAATGTTCGTCTAGCTTCACAATTGACCGGCTGGTATATTGATATTCTGTCACAATCAGATGAATATGAGCGTTTTCAGGAACGGTCTGAGCGGTTTATGGAACATCTCGATATTGATGATGTTATTGCCAGTCTTCTGGTCGCCGAAGGATTTGTCGGAACCGAAGATATTGCCGAATCAGAAGTCGATGAGCTGATCAGCATTCAGGGATTTGACGAAGGCATTGCCTCTGAATTGCGCAACCGTGCAATTGATTTTGTTAACCGTGAAAC
The DNA here is from genome assembly GCA_018701255.1 of Alphaproteobacteria bacterium. Lineage (GTDB taxonomy): Bacteria > Pseudomonadota > Alphaproteobacteria > Puniceispirillales > UBA1172 > UBA12202. The sequence goes on from JABIWM010000095.1 coordinate 6,784, forward strand.
AAATCGGATCACCGAAGAAATGGGGCAATTCACAGTTGCCGATGATCTGATGGCTTTCGCGATGCTTAATCCGGCCATGATCCTGACGCTTGCCAAGAATAGCATTCTGACACTTGATGATCTGGCTGATCTGGATACCGAAGAATTAGTCGGGTTTTTGAATGAACATGGTATCACCAGCGAAGAAAAAGCAGGTGAGATCATTATGGAAGCGCGCAAGCATTGGTTTGATGACGAAGAAGAAGAAAATACCGCCAATGAAACAGCTGATACCGGTGAAACAGCTGAGAGTGAGGGTAGCGCTGATTAAATCTATCCCCATCAGAACGTGCATTGTTACCGGGCAAACAGGCCCGTCAGATCAGCTGATCCGTTTTGTGGTAAGCCCTGACGGAATGATTTTCCCCGATATTGGCCATAAACTGGATGGCCGCGGGGCATGGTTGCTGGCCAGCCGGCAAGTGCTAGAACAGGCGTTGAAAGCTAAACGACTGGAAAAAGCACTGAAAGCTGATGCCGTAGTTTCTGATTTGATACCTTATTTGGATCAGCAATTGCTGAAAAGAGTTCAGCACATGCTTGGCATGGGACGCAAAGCCGGGGTTGTTATTGGCGGTGCTGGTAAAATCAGCGCAAGTAAAGATGCGGTAACCATGCTTCTGGCAGCTTCAGATGCGTCTGAACGCGAAGCTAGAGGGCTAATCGCCGCTACCGGTGCTGATATCCATAAAGGATATCTGGCTGGGGAAGAACTAGGGCAGGTGTTTGGGCGAGCATCCCTCGCTTTCGTGGCCTGTCTTGAGGAAAGCGATGGATTTCAAGCATCGCTACATAGTGAATTATGCCGGTTAAAGGGCATAAGAGTGAAAGAAGCAGAGGCCTGATGCATGTTTTTGGTGAGCAATCGCTTGCCATCACGGGTGCAGGCGTTGTAAACCTTGGCAGATGCACAATTGGTTGTTGCTCTGGTAGATTGAGAGGATCACAAGGAAATGAGTGATCAAGATAAAAAGAAAACGCTTAGCTTAGGCGGCGGTAAACTTTCCCTTGGTGGTGGCGCCCCTGCGTCTGGTGGAACGCCAGCGGCACGGTCAGGCGCCTCGCGTAGTAATGCACGTCCTGTGCAGGTTGAAGTTGTGCGCAATCGTACCGCTAATAAACGGTCTGCTGCACCGAAACCGCAATCGCCGCCACCTGCATCAACGATTGAAGATACATCCAGCTTAACTCAAGAAGAAAGAGCCGCGCGAAACCGTGCGCTGATTGAGGGCTTTAAGCCTAAATCACCACCACCTGCACCTGTTGCTAAATCACAGCCGGGGGCAGATGATGCCGTAGCCGAAGGCAATGATACCCCTAATCCGGCGATGAGCCGGCGTGAACGGGAAATGCAGGAATTGCAAAATATTGCAGATGCCGAAGAATCGCGCCGCGCCGAAGAAGCAAAAAGAAACCCTAATCCGGCACAGAAATTTACTAGAACATCTGCTGATAATAGCACTTCTGCTGATACGGCCAATAATAAAACGGCTACATTCACGCGTCCTGCCGCGCGCAAAAAAGAACAACCAGAA
>JABIWM010000096.1 GCA_018701255.1 Alphaproteobacteria bacterium
AAAAAGAAGTGATTGAAGCCCCAATAAATTACATGGATTTTGACGTTGGATTTGCCACCTTCTTTCTTAATCGAACAAATCGTTCAGGCATTATTAAAAATGCTGGGGTAATAGGGGGGAAAAACCAAGATGGTAATTACAAAGTAGATTGCCGATTTAACAAAGTTGATCTTATCAATCGCATAAAGCGTGTTGCTAAATACAAGAACCGAATTCACCTTACTAATCAGGACGCTATAGATTTTATGAGTAAAGATGAGAAAAGGCTTCCCAAAGAAACGTTTTTTTGTATTGACCCCCCATATGTTAATAAAGGTTCAAGTCTTTACACGAACTTCTATGAAAAAGGTGATCACGCAAAAATTGCTGATGCAATAATGGAATTAAAACATCCGTGGATACTAACTTATGACAATGCGGATGAAATTAAGAAGCTGTATATGGCTAGGCGTCAATTTGAATTTCACCTAAACTATTCTGTAAATACTAAACGTGTTGGTACTGAGATGCTAGTGGCTTCAAAAGGGCTTCAAATTCCTAATGACTTTAAAGATAATCAAACCTACCAACCTCAGCTTAAAGTCGCATAAGTTTTCCAGTCGTTGTGAGAAGCTTCAATATTATGGAGATATGGTTATAAACCATAGGACAATAAAAGGATATGGAATCATTTTTGTGCCCGACCCATATACCCCAAGATCAAAAGCAAGATAGTCAGAAGTAAGACATAAAAAAAGAGGTAATGCACCATGCTACCGCTACTTATGACCTAGATCATAGAGCCGTCCATGAGCCGAACCTCTGGTTTGCATTTTAAGCACAAAGCCGTTTAAGTCAACTGAATTTATACCCATATCCGACACCTGTATTCAGCTATGGTGGTCTGTGCCGCTATCCTCAGCCTTAGCGCTTTCCACATGATGCGATATCGGGCATAGTTACGCCTTATTCGGCTTTTGAGTATCTCACCATGACGTCCATGCATCCTACTCCTATCGCTGTGCTGGGGCCCACCAACACTGGCAAGACGCATTATGCCATGGAGCGGATGTATGGTCATGCATCCGGTATGATCGGGTTTCCATTGCGGCTTCTGGCGCGGGAAAATTATGATCGTGCGGTGGCAAGGCTGGGCGCTGACAAAGTCGCGCTGATTACTGGCGAAGAAAAAATCATTCCCGAAAAAGCCGCCTATTTCCTCTGCACGGTTGAGGCTATGCCGTTAGATCGCAGGGTTGCTTTCATGGCCATTGATGAGGTGCAATTAGCCGCTGATCCGGAACGCGGCCATGTCTTTACTGACCGCATTCTTCATGCCAGAGGCTATCAGGAAACATTGCTATTAGGCGCGGAAACCATCCGCCGTGTGCTGGAATCGCTCTATCCGGGGATTGAGATTATAATCCGTAAGCGCATGTCGCGGCTCAACTGGTCAGGCCAGAAAAAGGTCACGCGCCTGCCGCGCCGGTCAGCGGTGGTCGTGTTCAGCATTGCCGAAGTCTATCAGCTGGCTGAACTGATCCGCCGCCAACGTGGGGGGACAGCGATTGTCATGGGGGCATTAAGCCCGCGCACCCGCAACGCACAAGTCGAGATGTTTCAATCCGGTGAAGTCGATTACATGGTAGCAACAGACGCGATTGGCATGGGGCTGAACATGGATATTGATCATGTTGCCATTGCCGGTAGCGCAAAATTTGATGGCCGCCGCACACGCGGATTATCCACCGCTGAGCTGGCACAGATCGCTGGCCGCGCTGGTCGTCATACCAAAGACGGTACTTTTGGCATAACCGATACCTGCCCGATGTTCGAAGACGAAGTGATTGCCGCCATAGAAGATCACCGGTTTCCGTTCCTTAACGGTGTATATTGGCGGAATTCCAATCTGGATTTCCGGTCGCCAGATCACTTATTACGCAGTCTGGAAGCCCCGCCGGATCACGCCATGCTGACGCGCAAAGGTGATGCCGAAGATCATCTGACCTTGCTTAATCTGCTGGAACTCGAAGACGTGCGGGTCATGGCGCATGGCCAGAAAAACGTTGAGCTGCTTTATGAGATTGCACAGGTGCCTGATTTTCAGAAAACCTACACAGATAGCCATATGACCATGCTGGCGCGGATGTATAGCCATCTGGTTCGGGGGGAAACATTGCCAAATGACTGGGTCGCCGCCCAGATCAGCCGGCTTGACCGCATAGATGGTGATATAGATACCATCATGACGCGACTTGCTCATATTCGTACTTGGACATATATTACACATCGGTCTGCTTGGATTGGGTCTTCTGTTGCCGCGCTGGTTGATGGAAGCAAGTCATGGCAAGAAGAAGCTAAACATATCGAAGATAAGCTTTCTGATTGCCTGCATACTAATCTGACGCAAAGATTTGTTGATAGGCGAGCGGCAATTTTGTCGCGTAGATTAAAGGATAATGACCAGTTGGTTTGTGCAATTAGAACAGATGGTACCGTTCTTGTAGAAGGCGAAGAGGTGGGACATCTCGACGGCTTTACATTTACCCCTTCTTTTTCCGAAGGTGACATTGAAAAGCCGATTATCGCCGCTGCCCGCAAAGGGCTGGCCGATGAAATTCGCCGCCGTGTTCAGGCTGTGGTGGCAAGCGCGGATGCGGCCTTTCATTTAAATAACCAAGGTCAGATTATATGGCGCGAATCCATAATTGCCACGCTGATCAAAGGCCATACCATTGATCAACCCAGAGCAGAAGCAAAACCTAGCCAGATGCTGGAAGGCGATCAGCTGAAGGCCGTGGCAGACCGGTTGACCCGATTTGCCGCTGATATGCCCCGGCAAAAGCTGGAAAAACTATATGGATTACTGGACGAAAATCTGACAGGAATGGCACGGGGCATTGCCTTTCAGGTATTTGAAGCATTGGGCGTTTTGCCTCGCCGGCAAGTGGCTGATCTGGTGCAGAAACTGGACGAAGACGGCAAGCGGCAACTGGCCAAGGCTGGTGTCAGGATTGGTGTTGATATGCTGTTCATGCCGGATTTATTAAAACCGGCACAGATTGAGATTTCGGCATTATTATTCAGCCTGTATCATGGGGAGTTTCCGGAATCCGGCCCCCCACCAGCAGGGCGGGTTGCCATTGATCACATAGAAGGCGTTAGTGACAGCTATTGGCAGGCAACCGGATACCGGCGGATTGGTGGCCGTGTGATGCGTGTTGATATGGCCGAACGGCTGGCGGCGGTTATCCGGACGGAATCACGCAAAGGCATATTCCGTATCACCGAAGAAATGCTATCGCTGGCCGGTGCTACACGGGATCAAATGCAGATCATGATTGAGGATTTAGGGTTTATCGTATCTGGCGAAGAAGCCAGCGCAGACCCTGAAAAGCCAGCTATCATTCTGTTTGAACGGCCAGCAAAACCCCGGCGAAATCCGGCGAAACCAGCATCAGGGGATGCCGCCAAAGCAAATGCCAAAAATGTTGGGGCGCATAAGAAAGGCAATGGTAGGGATAACGGTAAGGGCAGATCAGATAAAGCAGCCGCGTCCAAATCCAATACCAAGCCAAAATCACCTGCGCCTAAGCCATTAGACCCGAATTCGCCCTTTGCTATTCTGGCAAAGCTCAAATCTAAGTGATGACGACAGAAGAACTAAGCCCGTTGCGGCTGGATAAGTGGCTATGGGCGGCGCGGTTTTTTAAAACAAGATCACTGGCAGGCAAGCTGATTTCATCTGGCCGCTTACGGATTGATGGCGATATCATGTCAAAGCCGCATCGCCAAGCCCGCACGGGAATGGTGCTGACCTTTCCGCAAGCCAATGCTGTCCGGGTTATCCGCATCAAGGCGCTGGCACAATATCGCCGACCAGCGGTTGAGGCGGTTTTGCTGTATGATGATCTTGATCCGCCAAAACCGGCATCCGAAACAAAAACCGATACCACCAAGGCTAGTATGATCCGTGATCCCGGAACCGGCAGGCCAACAAAAAAAGACAGGCGAGCGATTGATCGGTTAATGCGATAATTTGTCTGTTGCCACGCTGTTCGGGTTTCGCTAAAAAAGAAACATATTCAATAAGGATGTAAGATTATGACATATATCGTGAATGATAACTGTATTCGCTGTAAATACACGGACTGTGTCGAGGTATGCCCTGTCGATTGTTTTTATGAGGGGGAAAACATGCTGGTTATTCATCCGGATGAGTGCATTGATTGCGGCGTATGTGAACCGGAATGTCCGCCAGAAGCCATCCTGCCTGACACCGAACAGGGCGCGGAAGCATGGATTGCCTTTAATACCGAAAAATCAGAAGCATGGCCAAATATCACCAGACGCAAAGATGCGCCTGCTGATGCTGATGATTTCCGTGATACCAAGGGCAAATTCGAAAGCTATTTTATTGATCGTCCCGGCACTGGTGACGCTTAATCATACCGCATGCTGATAAAGGATAATGGCTATTATCTGCATCTGTGATATGGCCTGAGCATGACGGACTTCCAAAATTGGAATATTTGTGGTATGATAGCCTCACGTTATCGCCGAAAAGTGATGTGAACACAGCTATTATGCCAAATGCATATTTGTCTTAATCCGTGTTCCAAATAAAACGTTGTAACAGAAATTTGTAAAAATATCCGCTATGCTGGATCACTTTCGGCACATGGAATTTTTGCCAGAACAGGAAGATTGATGGCTAGTAAGATGAAAAAAACTGATGTCGAGTTTAATGCAAATGATTTTGTCGTCTATCCTACGCATGGTGTTGGGCGCATCCTTGGCACCGAACAGCAAATTATTGCTGGCATGGAAATGGACGTGCTGATTGTCAGATTTGAACAGGATCGCATGACCTTGCGCGTGCCATTAGAAAAAGCAAGAAGCCTGGGTCTGCGGACATTATCATCCAAAAAACAGATGGAAGAAGCCATTACAACACTAAAAGGCAAGGCCAAATCCCGTCGGGATATGTGGTCAAAGCGTGCCAAAGTCTATGACGATAAGATCAGAAGCGGTGATCCGGTATCTATCGCCGAAGTGGTTCGTGACCTGCGTCGGCGGGAAAACCAGACCGAACAATCATATAGCGAAAGACAGATGTATCAGGCCGCATTAGAACGGCTGGCACGGGAATTTGCGGCTATTGAGCAGATTGATCAAACAACGGCGGCC
>JABIWM010000097.1 GCA_018701255.1 Alphaproteobacteria bacterium
TACGGCAAGCGGGCAAATCATGGATAATGTCGTGATCAGTTTTTCATCACCGCAGCTTTCGATAGATGTCCAGTCCGCAGAAAATCCTTTTATCTGAAAATACCGCTTGAGTACTTTGATCAATCTGCCCCGATCATAGGATACATTATCCTGCACATGCATATCATCAGCAAATTTATCATAGCTGACTTTACATTGACGATAGCCGGACTTGCCTCCTATTTCCTCTATAATATGAAAGCGGATCATCCCATCAAGAGAGATCACATAACGCCCATCATTAGTTTCTTCAAAACTGGAAATGCGTCCCGCGCATCCTACCGAATATAACAGAGGTGACATTTCATCCTGCGTCACACCAGTATTGCTCTGGATCATACCAATTAACCGGTGGGGCGTAGAAAGCGTATCCGACACCATGTTCAAATAGCGCGGTTCAAAAATATTTAATGGCAATCTTCCACTAGGTAATAGCAATGCTCCATCCAATGGGAAAATCGGGATATGAGCTGGCAGATCCTTTAATTCTGGATCAAGTGAATTCCGTTTCATGACTTATCCTTCCAGATGATGGGGATATATTTAGTTTTATTTAAGTGTCTTCACGAAAACAGAAGCGAGGATAATTGTTTACGCCCCTCCTTAACTTCGGGTGCTGTTGCACCCAGTGCGGCAAATATTTCAAGCAACTGCAGACGCGCCGCGTCATCATTCCAGTTCCTGTTATTTTTAATCATATCCAGTAATGTTGATATTGCGTCTGTCGATGCACCAGAACCAAATTGGGCAATTGCCAGATCGTAACGTTTCTGCATATTGTCAGGGTCTTCTGCTACGGCTTGTTGCAAATCGGATAATTCACCAGCCTGTTCAGACGCTTTAAGCGCAAACGCAAGCCTTTTTGCAACTTCTTCTACTGATGCACTTGATCTTAAATCATCTGGCAGATTATCCAGCATGTCTTGGGCATTCACTAAATCATTTAACCCGATTAGACAGCGTAACAACCCCGCCACTGCTTTTTCGTTATTTTCTTCGATATGAAGCACAGATTGAAACGCACCAATTGCCGCACCGAAATCTTTTTCTGCATGCGCGGCTTCGGCTTGTTCAAGCAGGTCTTCGATGTTTTCGCCGCCGCCTGCTTGAGCGGCCAGCTGTTGCATCATATCACGCAGTTCGGATTCCGGTTTGGCGCCAACAAATCCATCTATCGGCTGGCCATCCTTAAACACATATACCGTTGGCACGGATTGCACACGAAGCTGGGCGGCGATGTCCTGATTTTCATCAATATTGACTTTGGCCAGTTTGACCTTACCGCCAGTTTCGGCAATTACTTTTTCCAGAACAGGCATTAACTGTTTGCAAGGGCCGCACCATGGCGCCCAGAAATCAACAATAACCGGCTGATTTTTTGAAGCTTCCACCACCTCAGCCATAAAGCTGGCGCTAGTCACATCAACGCTTCCGCTTACGCCAGAATGGTTTGTTGTGTCATGCAATGAAGCCATTATCGTCCAAACTTTCAATATATTTCCCACTGAGTGATCAGTGAGAAACGATTTAGTTAGAATTGATTACGGTATTAATTATTAAATAAACTTATTATTTATTGCTACTTGTCTAAAAAATATAAGTGCTCTTTTTCAAATGACAAGCCGTCAGTAATCATTTTATTTCCAATTAATTCATTATTTTAGCTAGAGGCAAAACAGATATCGCATGCCCCGTATGCGAAAAAAACTGCATCAAGTCTGCTATGGCAATCGTAACCGTCTGATCATTTGTCAATGGATGGAAATTGGCCTGTTCCATATCAGCAAGTGTTTGATCAAAAAATACCGTCACTTTATGGTCAGTATCATTAATCACAGAAAACGGCGTCACCGACCCCGGTATCACCCCCAGATGTTCCATTAACCGATCAGGACTGCCAAACGATAATCTGTCTGTCCCCATTGCTGTTGCCAGTGTTTTCAAATCTATTGGTTGATTTTCTTCGGCTATAATCAGGTAGTTTTTCTTTTTCCGGTCACGCACATAAAGATTTTTTGCATGTCCGCCCTGCATATGTCCGCGATGCTGCTGGGAATCCTCAACCGTACGCAACGGCGGATGATCATGACGGATAACCGCAATATTCAAACGATCAAACAGCGCATAAAGCGCATCAGGGGTTACCGGTGGCTGGCCAGAATAACATAATGTCATGGTGCTATTATCTATCTCTTTATTCGTATGGCGGCGGATATAATCAACTTTTTCTGTTATTATTTATAGACTTCACCTGTCATTCTTTTAAGTGACGCGTTGTCGCAGTAACCGGTGGGATTCACATATAGTTACAAAATGCAACGATTGACCACGGCCAAACCGATAGGGCATATCTGTGTTATTGTCGCTGAAAGGCAACCTGTTATCATGGCATCAGAATTACATATGAAAGCAAACACGGCATTAATCGGTGCTGGATTATGGGGGCGGAATATTGCCCGTAATCTGGCTGATCTTGGGGCGCTTAAGGGCATTTATGATCATTCCCATGAACAGGCCGCCCATATCGCCGCGAGCTGTACCGATGCCTATCATGTTCAACCGTTAACACTTGACGGGCTTCTTGCTGATCCGGATATAACCGGTGTGGCCATTGCCGCCCCTGCCCCCAGCCATCATGATCTGGCGATCAGGGCATTAGCCGCCGGCAAACATATCTATGTTGAAAAACCGCTTGCGTTATCGCTGGTTGAGGCCGAAGCCATAGCAAACGCGGCAAAACAGGCTGGCAAGCATGTCATGCTTGGGCATTTGTTGCGTTATCACGGGGCATTTATTGCGCTTGATGCGGCCATAACAGAAGGCCGGATTGGTCAGCTAACACATATCCGTGCCAACAGATTAGCCCCCGGCCGCGTCCGTGCAACGGAATCCGCGCTCTATGATCTTTGCCCTCATGATCTGGCCATGATGTGCCGTCTGATGCGTGGGGTTGAACCCGTTCAGGTATCTTGCCAGACGATCTGTCATATCACCGCTGGCATTGATGATATTGTCCATGCCGATTTTGGTTTTGCGAATGGCGTAACAGCCAGCATTCAGGCCAACTGGATGAATCCGGTCAAGGTGCATAATCTGACCGTAATTGGTGATGAAGCGTCACTGGTTTTTGATGATACCAAGCCATGGGAATCCAAGCTGATGCGATATCCTATGCGGATTATCCGCGATTCGATAGCGCCTGATCTGGAACGCGGTGAGCCGGAATCTATCCCACTGCCTGCATCTGAGCCATTAAAAGACGAAATGCGCGCTTTTCTGACCATGATAGAAACCAATACGCCGCCACCATCCGATATCACCGAAGCATTATATGTTCAGCGTATGCTTGATCGCATGGAACGTGCCGCTATCACCACCGCCCAACAGTTAAGCCGTTTTGACGGCAAATAGCATATCTGCCGACACCGGAAGAAAGGTTCCCCTTCATGATTAAATCTGCATCAAGCTCTGCATCATATTCTGCTGAAAACATGATCCCCTTTATTGATCTGGCGGCGCAACAGAAACGCATCAGACCAGACGTAGATAAAGCGATACAAGCAGTGCTGGATCATGGCATGTATATCATGGGGCCCGAAGTGCAAACGCTGGAAGATCAGCTGGCCGCGTTCACCGGAGCAAAGCACGCCGTCAGCACCTCAAGTGGCACCGATGCGCTCATCCTATGTCTGATGGCGTTAGGGTTGAAGCCGGGTGATGGCGTTATTGTGCCAAGCTTTAGCTTTGCCGCCAGCGCTGAAGTCATGCCATGTCTTGGCGCTATCCCCATTTTTGCAGAGGTTAACCCCCACAGCTTCACCCTTGATCCGGCACGGCTAAACGATGCACTAGCGACGGCAAATACGGCCGGTATCAATGTTGTTGGTATTATTCCGGTCGGGCTGTTTGGTCAGCCGTCGGATATGACCGCGATTAATCAATTTGCCGATCAGCATCATTTATGGGTGCTGGATGATGCGGCACAATCGCTGGGCGCAAAACGCGAGGGGCAACAGGTTGGCCAGATGGCAAAAGCCACCGCCACCAGCTTTTTTCCAGCCAAGCCTTTAGGCTGTTATGGCGATGGCGGCGCGTTGTTTACCGATGATGACGGTTTAGCCGAAATTGCCAAATCTGCGCGAGTGCATGGCATGGGCAAAAACCGTTATGACTATGAACGCATTGGCATGACCGCCCGTATGGATACGATGCAGGCGGCAGTTCTGCTGGAAAAATTAAAACTGTTTCCCGAAGAATTGCAACGCCGGCAAGCCAAAGCAGACCGGTATAACAGCGCGCTGAAAGATATCGTATCACCGCAACATCTGGCTCATGATGCCACGTCCAGCTGGGCGCAATATTGTTTTCTCCTGCCGGCAGGCGTTGATAGGGATATGGTGCAGGAACAGCTTAAATCCGTTGGTATTCCTTCTGTTGTTTATTATAAAATGGGCATACATGAACATGCTCCCTATGCCAGATATCCGGTGGCGCAAGGCGGTTTGCCGGTGACAGCGGATTTGTGTCAACGCATCCTATCCCTGCCGTTTCATGCATGGATTGATGATGACACGCAGGATTATATTACCGATCATTTCATCCGGATTATGCGTGATTTGGATCAGGCATAGCACCACGGCTGGCATCATTGTTTTGCTTAAGTTATGCATCCACGGGTTTTGTCGTATAAATTAGCATTTTTTGCTTGCGTCACGCCGGACTTGCATTATATTGCAACCTTCGGATGCGGGTGTAGCTCAGGGGTAGAGCATTACCTTGCCAAGGTAAGGGTCGTGAGTTCGAATCTCATCACCCGCTCCATAAATCTCATCATATTATGTGTTAACACATTGAATTGTAGGCATTGTGCAATGTCTGCAAGGTATGGTGATGTACAGATTGATGTACAATTCTGATGTTCGTTATGTGTCCAACAGAGATGGGGTTTACCACTACACTAGACGTGCCCCCTTAGATGTGAAGAAGCACTATGCTTCAGCTAGATTATGCTTCA
>JABIWM010000098.1 GCA_018701255.1 Alphaproteobacteria bacterium
AACATTCTGCTCCAGATGCGGCATTTGCGACCGAAGCATTGCGGCACGCAAGTGATCCATGCGGCCGGAATAATTCGGCGCATTATATTTCACCGCATCAAAATATTCTTGTTCGGGAATAGCACCATGCCGCGCATAAAGCATATATGATCCAGATGAAATCACCGCACGCGCCGCCAGATCAGGATCATTGGTTGTCAGAAACCCGCCCTCGCCTGAGTTCATATGTTTATAGGTTTGGGTTGAAAATGCCGCGACTTTACCAAAATTACCTGATCTGATGCCTTGCCATGTCGCCCCCATGGTATGTGCACAATCCTCAACCAGCGTAATATCATAGCGGCCGCATATATCCATGATGGCGTTCATATCCGCAATATGTCCACGCATATGTGACAGCAACAGAACCTTAGCTCCTGAGGATTTGGCTTTGGCTTCAAAATCAGCGCAATCCATATGATAGTTTTCATCTATTTCAATGAAAATCGGCTCAGCCCCGACATTATGAATAGCCCCCGGAACAGGTGCCAGCGTATAGGCATTGGCAAGCACCTGATCCCCCGGTTTCACCCCGACCAACCGCAACGCCAGCGCAATAGCATAACCGCCAGATGTGCAGGCAACGCAATATGTGCTGCCCTGCCACTCGGCATATTCCTTTTCCAGCAAACTGACTTCGGATACTTCGCCTTCGACCAGATTATAGCGATGCAACCGGCCGGTGCGCATAATCTCAACCGCGCGCGCAATACCATCTTCGGGAATGCTTTCCTGTTGGGTAAATGTTTTTTCAAATGATTTCATCAAAAATAACTTTCATCAAAAACATATTCTAGCGCGTTGGCATACAGCAGAAAAGCAAAACATTATCCTTGGCAAAATAGCTATTTAGCTAATATTTTAGATCAATATATAGATATAATTTATTGATTATATTGATTTCTTTAATGCAATATCTAGCTTATCTACCAGCTCATCTATCTGATCATCAGTAATAATATATGGCGGTGCCAGCAGGACATGATCACCATGCTGACCGTCAATTGTTCCACCCATCGGATAACAGATCAAACCAGCCTCGAAAGCGGCGGCTTTAAATGTTTTATTTACCGCTTTTGCCGGATCAAATGGCGTTTTGCTTTCACGGTCTTCGACAAACTCCATGCCCTGAAACAGCCCCCGGCCTCTGATATCACCAACATGTGGATGCCGGCCAAAGCGATCAGTTAATGCCGCCCTTAAACGTGTGCCTTTGTTGCGGACTGTTTCCATCATGTCATCGGTGCCAATAATATCTAGCACCGCGCTTGCACCGGCGGTGGCTACCGGATGCCCTAAATAGGTATGGCCATGTTGAAAAAAGCCTGAGCCATTGGCAATGGTATCAAAAATCGTGTCACTGGCTAGCATGGCGCCTATGGGTTGATAGCCAGCGCCTAATCCTTTTGCAATGGTCAGGATATCCGGTGCAACGCCGTCTTCTTCGCAAGCATAGATATGCCCTGTCCGTCCCATTCCGCACATGACTTCATCAAGGATTAATAACACGCCATACTGGTCACAAATCTCACGGATGCGGCGGAAATATCCTTCTACTGCCGGAACCGCGCCTAATGTAGCACCAACAACCGGTTCCGCGATAAAGGCCATGACCTTATCAGCACCCAGCCGCAAAATCTCAGCCTCCAGCTCATTAGCTACACGCTGGCCATAGGCAAATGTGGTTTCGTCATCCCGCTGATCACGCCACGCATAACATGGGGAAATATGGCTTGTTTCCAGCAATATGGGCTGAAACATCTGCCGCCGCCACAAATTACCACTGGCCGATAAGGCGCCAATGGTATTGCCATGATAACTCTGCCGGCGGGCAATCAGGATATGACGATCACTATCACCGCGCTCAACGTGATATTGCCGCGCCAGCTTAATCGCGGCTTCCACCGCTTCAGACCCGCCAGATACAAAATACACCCGATCCAGCCCGTCAGGCGCATGTGCTATCAGCTTATCCGCCAGTTCTTCTGCCGGTTTTGAGGTAAAAAAACCGGTATGCGCAAAAGCCAGATCATCAACCTGATTTTTTATCGCATCTTTGACCGACTGATTGCTATGCCCCAAGCATGAAACCGCCGCGCCGCCAGACCCGTCCAGATAGCGTTTGCCATTGGCATCAATCAGATAACATCCCTCACCTGCGACCGCGACTGGTGGGGTTTTTTTCGCATTTCGACCAAATACATGTGACATTCTTGCTCTCAACTCTTTGCTATTAAATGAC
>JABIWM010000099.1 GCA_018701255.1 Alphaproteobacteria bacterium
TCCGAAAACTAGTCGTTCAGCTTTCCGTCATGACGCAATTTATCCAGCATGGCGCGAGCCGAGGGGCTTAATCCGTCCGTATCGATAACAGGTGGCTGGCTTTCTGATTTAGCCGCATCGCTGGCGGCTTCAACAATAGTTCCGGCAATATCGTCCATAATATTAACGTCATATAAAGGCATGTCCGGATGCGGCAAACCAGCTAGTTTGCGTTGCAGATATTTAGGCAGGCGGGATGTTTTATTATCTGCCCGTAAAGGGTTTTCTCTGGCTGTTCTGGCCGGTTTTGATCGTGGCGGAAAGACCAGATTATAAAGCACGGAAACAATAATAATAGCCGCACAAAGCAACAATATAGCCGTTTCAAGCGGGTATGTTTCGGTGAACGGGATTAGCCACGGAACATAGGCCAGAAGATCAGCCACAATAGGCTGTCCATAAAATCCGGTGATATGTTGTTCTAGTTGCGGGATCATGCCGGTGCTTTCATGAAACGGGTAATAAACTCATCAGCCAGTTGCGGCGATAATCGTGCTTTGTCTTTTTCCCATGGTCGTTCCGCCATCGGAATATCATCTATTGGTGCCAGTTTTTTTCCCATCCACCAAGCCATAATCGGGGCTTTCGGTTTCGGTTTCTGGGTTAGCATTAACCGCCCCTGATGCAATGATGCGATATGTATCCACATATCTGCCAGACTGAGGATAGTGTCTTCCAGTTTGGTTTTGCGTGACATAATCAGCCGGAAATCCTGCCGTGGTTGGGGGATGCCTCTTTTTAAGGGTGATATCGCATCCGCATGTGGCAGATTTAGCCGGATAGAGCTATCCAGTTCGGTCGGATCATTCACCAGCCCAAAATCAACATTCAATCGGGATTGATCTGGCGCGGCGATAAGCCTGTTCTGGAAATAGGCACATGCCGTCTGGCCGACTTCGGTCACAAGCGGATCGAGGTTAAGAACATAAAAAGTGATCATTATTGTCTTTTCCCCGTCTGCTGGTTGATTTCATAATCTAATGCAAAGACGTTCATGCTTGCAAGTGATCTGTCATGGTCATGTCTTGCTGGAAAGATCAGGACATGGCTAAATTGGCGAATCATAAGCAAGGGTATAGGCCTCAAACGGCAGAGTGGCACAGCGAATACGATTACGGTAGCTCAATTTGACGGGCATCAATGGCGCACACGCGGTATGTGGCAGATTGACATTATCCGGATCAGCAAACCATTCCGGAATATCGGTAATCATCTGTTTAAACGCGGCGCTATTCATGCCAGCAGGATGTGTATCAGCAAAATGATGGATTAAACCGGCGGATGCTTCGCATATCGCGCATCCGCGCACCTTGACGGCCATTGCCTTAACCAAGCGTCCATCAATGGTTAATGAGACGGTGACTTTATCTCCGCAAGACGGGTTAAGCATTTCCGCCCGATGGGTGGGGTGGTCTAGCATGGGGTGTTCACGGGCTAGCCGTGCTAATGCTAAAAGCTGGTCCTGATAAAGACGATCTTGTGACACGTCTTATTCTCCTTATTTATTTGCCTTTGTTTTTGATATATCTGGGTTTATCGGTTATGATTAGTTTATGTCATTGTCATGATACTGTCATTAGTCATCACTATTTTTATGCAAACAATCATGACTTTTTGTCAAAATGGAAGGCTATACAAATGACGATACCGCATCTGGCGACACGTATTCTGGCAACATTGGGGCCGGCTAGTAATTCTCGCGATATGATCAAGACACTTGCGCTAGAAGGCGCGAGCGCGTTCCGGCTTAATTTTAGTCATGGCACGCAGGATATGCATAAAGATACCTATAATCATATTCGTGATGTTGCAAAAGAGCTTGATCGTCCCATTACTATTCTGGCTGATCTGCAGGGCCCCAAGCTCCGCATTAGCACAATAGCAGAAGGCATAGTGCTCAATATCGGTGATCAGTTTACTTTTGATGATCAGGATATTATCGGCGACCAGCATAGAGTTTATCTGCCGCATCCGGAAATTTTTGATGCTATCCTGCCCGGCCACCGCATGCTGGTTAATGATGGCAATCTGCAATTTACCGTTACCAGTGTGGAAACAGGTAAGATCATTACAACCGTTGATGCTGGCGGTGCGATTAGTGACCGTAAGGGCGTGAATGTTCCTGATGTTCCATTGAAAATAAGCCCACTCACAGAAAAAGACCTTGCTGATCTTGATTTTGCACTTGATCTGGGGGTGGACTGGGTGGCGTTGTCTTTTGTTCAGCATGTGACGGATGTGGTTGAGGCGCGTGCTATTGTTAAAGACCGGGCGGCGTTGATGGTTAAAGTGGAAAAACCGGCGGCGCTTGAAGAACTGGACGATCTGATCAGAGCATGTGACGGCATTATGATAGCACGCGGTGATTTAGGGGTGGAGCTACCACCAGAAACCGTGCCGGGTATCCAGAAAGAAATCACCTATGCCTGTCGCCGTATTGGTAAACCTGTGATTGTTGCCACGCAAATGCTGGAATCCATGATCACGCACCATACGCCAACACGGGCAGAAGCATCAGATGTAGCAACAGCCGTGTCCAGTGGGGTGGATTGCGTCATGCTATCCGCAGAAACAGCCGCTGGTCAGTATCCGGCAGAAGCGGTTGCCATGATGCGGCGCATTATCGAAACTACCGAAGCCAGAACCGGCTATGCCAGCTCAATTGCATTGAAACCGGTTGATGCGCATAATACCTATCACGCGGTAGCATCATCAGCCACACAACTGGCTAGCGGTATTGGCGCGGTTTGTATTGTCGGGTTCTCAAGCACCGGAACGACTGGCGTTCGTCTGTCACGGGAAAGACCGGATTTACCTATTTACATGATTACGCCAAGCCAGCAATCACGCCAGCGGTTAGGATTTACATGGGGCATTACCAGCATTCTGTCAGAACATTTTGACAGTTTTGATGATGCCTTGCAGGCAATCAGTAGCCTATTGCTGAATAATACGGATTGCCAGTCCGGTGATACGGTGGTTGTTGTTGCTGGTACGCCTTTCGGAGTGGCGGGGTCAACGAATACGATCAGAGTGCTTACATTGAAATAGGCAATATTGCCATGACAACATTATTCTATGAACATGATGAAACCGGAAACCGGATTGGTGTTCCGGTATCGGGGCAGGTACCGGCATATCCTGATGGGGCGCGAATGGATGGCCATTGGTGCTATCTGGAACGGCTTACCGCTGATCATGCGGACGGCTTGGTTAATGTGTTATCCGGCCATCACCGGAACTGGGTCTGGTTACCATATGGGCCCATTGATGATGCAACAGCCATGCGTGACTGGATAGATGCGTTTGCCAACGGTGATGATCCGCTATTTTATGTGGTGCACCGCCAGACAGATGATTTGATCATGGGGCTTTTGTCCTATCTGCGTATTGATCCGGCCAACCGGTCTATTGAGGTTGGGCATATTAATTTTGCCCCGATCATGCAACAAACCCCAGCCGCAACCGAAGCTGTGTTTCTGTTAATGAAAGCCGCGTTTGCATATGGTTATCGCCGGTTTGAATGGAAATGCAATATTCTTAATGACAAGTCATGTCGGGCGGCAGAACGGTTTGGTTTATCGTTCGAAGGCGTGTTCAGACAGGCCGCGTTGCCCAAAGGCCATAACCGCGATACCGGCTGGTTTGCGGCTATTGATAGTGACTGGCCACCATTGAAAGCCAATTTTGAAGCATGGCTGCATCCGGATAATTTTGATGCTGATGGCCAGCAGAAACAATCGCTATATGATCTTAACGCAAAGCATCTGGTACGGCGATTTGCTGATGCCGGATATCAATATGAAGAACACAAAAAAACGACCTGATATCGCTATCAGGCCGTTTGATTTTTCTGGTATTATTTCCGGTGTTATTTCCGGAATTAATCGGCTAGGCGTGCGGTAATAATCTGATCCGGCTCTGCTGGTGGTTCACCTGCATTAATGGACTCAACTACATCCATGCCTTCTTCGACTTGTCCCCATACGGTATATTGTCCGGTCAGGTGACTGCATCCGTCAAAACAGATGAAAAACTGGCTGTCCGCGCTGTTCGGGTCCATGGTGCGTGCCATGCCCACAGTGCCGTTAATATATTGATAATCGGAAAACTCAGCATCCAGTTTCTGGCCTGATCCGCTCATGCCGGTGCCTGTTGGATCACCGGTTTGCGCCATAAAACCCGGAATGACACGGTGAAAAATGATGCCATCATAATAGCCATCCTGTACCAGTTCCTTGATGCGGCTAACATGGTTTGGGGCAAGGGTGCTTAAAAGAGAGATTTTTATCTCACCTTTGCTGGTTTCCAAAATGAGGGTTTCTGCTTGTGCTGATGCTGACATGATAAAACTTAATACTCCGGCAAGAAAAAATTGAGCAAAACGCATGATTGATAGCTTTCACTAATTGAAAAAATACCTGCAGAACTTGACGGAAACCGCCGCCCGCGTCAAGCAGGCATAAGCTGGCAAAAAAAAATGTCTCCAAGCGGTGAAAATATCTTGTAGTTTTTTCATTTTAGTGAAAATATCCAAGAAATATTCAATTTGTGAGTCTTCCTATGCTCGATAAGACCAGCTCATCTGAACATAATACTATATCGGTAAGCCGACATGACGCGAATATGTCCATGACGTTGCGATCTACTGGCCAGATTGGGCATGATATCCGCGCGCTTCGGCAAAGCCGTGGCTGGACGTTGATTGATCTGGCTAATGAGCTTGACCGTTCTATCGGCTGGCTTAGTCAGGTGGAACGCGGCACGTCTGAGCCTGCCTTATCTGATCTGCGTAAGGTGGCAATATTGTTTAACCTGCCGCTTAGCTTTTTCTTTTCCAATTCGCCTGAACATGCGGAAAGCGACCATGTGGTTCGGGCGCAATCACGGCGCATCATGCATGATGATACCACTGGCTTGCGCGAAGAATTGCTGTCACCTGATCTGGGCGGAAGATTTGAAATGGTGCGCTCGGTTTTTGCTGCTGGTACCATGATACCTGCGCCGGTGACACGGCCAACCGAAGAAGCAGGTTATATCGTATCGGGGCAATTGACATTGTCGCTGGATGGACAGGTTTATGCATTAAAGGCCGGTGACAGCTTTCGTTTTGCCGGTGAAGCGATGCAATGGAAAAACGATGGCAAGGAAGACGCGGTGGTCATCTGGGTCATTGCGCCGCCCATCTATTAAACATTAACAGAATAAATATCAGGATAATCACGGAGAAATCACATGGCAGATACAACACAACAACAAGATGGACAAAAAGCCACCGGTCAGTTGCCAGCATCGGCGCGTGTGGTTGTTATTGGTGGCGGATCGGTGGGATGTTCGGTTCTGTATCATCTGGCCAAGATGGGATGGACAGATTGTCTGTTGCTGGAAAAAAACGAATTAACATCAGGATCAACATGGCACGCGGCCGGAAACTGCCCGAACTTTGTTGGGTCTTGGACAATGATGAAAATGCAGTCCTATTCAACTGAGCTGTATCGGCGGCTAGGCGATGAGGTTGATTATCCCATGAATTATCATGTGACCGGCGCTATCCGGCTGGCACATAGCAAAGAGCGAATGGATGAGTTCCGGCATGTTCAGGCGATGGGACGCCAGATGGGTGTCGATTTTGAAATGATGTCCAATGCCGATATGCAGAATATCTATCCGTTCCTTGAAACCCATGATCTGGAAGGTGGGCAATGGGACCCGCTGGATGGTGATATTGATCCGGCACAGCTAACACAAGCACTGGCCAAAGGCGCGCGTGATATGGGCGCACAGATTATCCGCTTTTGTCCGGTAACCGGTGTCAGCCGGAAAAACGATGAATGGATAGTGGAAACGCCAATAGGTTCGGTCACAGCCGAATATGTTGTAAATGCCGCCGGATATCGCGCCGATGAGATTGGCAAAATGTTTGGCAGGGATGTGCCTTGTGTATCGCTAGCGCATCAATATCTGGTAACAGAGGGCATTTCCGAATTGTCTGATCGGGCGGAAAAATTGCCACTCTTGCGTGATCCGGATAGTTCATATTACTTGCGTCAGGAAAAAGACGGGCTTCTGCTTGGGCCTTATGAAAAAGATTGCCGCGCGCATTGGGTAAATGCTGATGATCCACGTCCGGCAGATTTCTCTTTCCAGTTGTGGAACGATGATCTGGAAAGACTGGAATGGTATATTGATGATGCGTGCAAACGGGTTCCTATTCTGGGAACAGCTGGCATCACGCGGGTGGTTAATGGCCCTATTCCATACACGCCAGACGGATTGCCATTGATTGGCCCTATGCCGGGTGTGCCGAATGCTTTTGAATGCTGTGTGTTTACTTTCGGTATTGTTCAGGCTGGTGGCGCGGGCAAATTGATGGCAGAAATTATCATAGAAGGTGAGCCGGAAACCGATTCATGGGCGGTTGATCCCAGACGTTATACCGATCATGTTGACCGCGATTACAGCATTGCCAAAGCGATTGAAACCTACTCGCATGAATACGCGACCCATTACCCGCAAATCCAGTGGCCTGCTGGCCGTCCGGCAAAAATGTCACCGCTATATAATAAGCTCAAGGATATGGGCGCAGAATTCGGCGCTTATGGCGGCTGGGAAAGAGCAGACTGGTTCCCGCAGGATGGCGATTTAAGAGAACCGGCCATGAGTTTTAACCGCCAGCACTGGCATAAAACGGTTGGTGCGGAATGTCATCATGTGGCGGAACATGCCGGGCTGATTGATCTGACAGGGTTTACCCGTTTTGAAATCAAGGGCAAAGGCGCTAGAGCATGGCTGGATACAATGGTAACTGGTCGTTTGCCGAAAGCCGGACGCATCGGGCTGGTTTATTTTTCCACGCCAAAAGGCAAAATCCTGACCGAAATGACCGCCACCTGTTTTGGTGATGATCATTTCTGGCTGATTACCGGCGCTGGCGCATTCTGGCATGATCGGGACTGGCTACA
>JABIWM010000100.1 GCA_018701255.1 Alphaproteobacteria bacterium
CTACTGATGCGGATGCCAGTGATGCGAAAGAAGCCAGCAACAAACCGGCTTCCCGCCGTAAGGCTTCCCCGCGCACAAAAGCGGCTGATGCAAATGATGCGGATAACACAAGCACCGCTCCTGATGCACAAGCTGATGCCGAAGCAGAAGCCAAGCCTGCCGCTAAAAGAGGCCGGCGCAAAAAGGCGGAACCGGCAACTGATGCCGCTCCTGATAATAATCCGGAAAATAATCCGGATGCAAAAGCGGATGCACCGGCAAAGCCAAAACGCGCCCCGCGCAAAAAGAAAGCCGACACAGATAACGACACCGCCGATACCAAAACGGCTGAAAAACCAACACCCGAAGCACGCGAGCAAACAAGCTCTGCCGATATTCAGGTTGTTGATGTCAATTCTGTATCTGGCGAATCCAAAAAGAAAGGCTGGTGGTCACGCTAATCAGGCGACCACCGGCTTTTTCTGGCAAAACCATCTAGCGGCGGGATTGCACCCATCTGGTCAGACGGTCAGCGGCTTCTGCCATGTCTTCGGTTGAACCGGCAAATGAAAACCGCAAAGACAGATGGCCAGCCGCTTCATCAAAATCAATCCCCGGCGTTGTTGCAATATACAGATCATTCAGGAATGTATCTGTCAGCTCAGCGCTGTTATTGCTTAATGCGCTGGTATCCGCATAAATATAAAACCCGCCTTCCGGATACGGGAAATTGCCCAGCAATTCCTGCGGTAGGCGATCTATCAGCAGATCACGGTTAACCCGGTATCTAGCCACATAAGAATCCATTTCACGATAGGTTTCCGGATTATCCAGCGCCGCCGTGGCCGCAATCTGCGACAGGGTATTAGCCGAAATAAAGCAATTCTGTGCTAGTCTTTCCAGTGGATCAACCAGATCATCCGGCGCAATAATCCAGCCGACGCGATGGCCGGTCATGGCAAAATATTTTGAAAATGAGTTCATCACCAGCGCCGATGAAGAATATTGCATGGCACAGTGATCTGTTTTGTCAAAACTGATCCCGTGATAAATCTCATCAGAAATCAGCCGAACGCCATTGGCCTCACACCATCTGGAAATAGCGGCAAGCTCATCACCCGTCATCACAACACCAGTCGGGTTTGCCGGACTGGCTATGATCAGACCGTCAGGGATAGTGTCCAGCTTTTCCAGCGTTTCGACGGTTAACCGGCTGTTATATTCAGGATCAATATTGATCAGCATCGGTTCGAGCGATGCCGACAACATCAAGTTCCGGTAGGCCGAATACCCCGGTGAAGCCATTGCAATTTTATCTCCAGCCTCAAAACAGGTGAGAAACGCCATCATGAATCCAAGCGATGACCCAACAGTTACCAGCACTTGTTCTGGCTTAATATCCAGATCATACCAGCGCTTGTAATGCCTTGCGATAGCCTCGGTCAGCTCAATCGTGCCACGCGATAACGTATAACCATGCGCCGATATATCGTGAACATGATTACTGATAGCGTCCAGCGCAGCTTTCGGTGGCGGAGAAGACGGCTGACCCATTTCAAGCCGCAACAATGGTTGGGGCAAATTTGTCATACGCTCGGCTTTTTCAAGAACATCCATCACCATGAATGATGGTAGTTCTGATCGTGATGATATCCGCAATGCCATAATTTCACCTTTGTTTTTAGCAATTATGAATTTTTGAAATTTGTGTATATCACCCGAATGACAGAATATCTATCGCTTGAACGAAGAACATCATGTAAAAAAAACCATGCGCCATATTTCAACACATATATTAGCCATGTTAATACCCAGCATCATATGGCATCACAAACGGCTCAAAAGTCTGATAGCCGGATGTGTTATCGTCATGCTGAATATAGCGATAAGTACCCATGCCAGCGCTAATATGATCCGTGATACAGAAATAGAACATTTTCTTTTATCGCTAGCACGGCCAATGGCCGCCACCGCTGGTCTTGATGCTAATCAATTGCAAATTCGTGTGATTATTGACCCACGGTTTAATGCGTTTGTCACTGGTGAGAATACGATTTTCATCCATAGCGGTATGATCATAGAAGCCGAAAATGTCTATGAAGTGGCTGGCGTACTAGCCCATGAAATGGGGCATCTGGCATCTGGTCATGTCCCTAGCCGGAGTGAGGTTATTGATCAGGCCATGATGACCGCCATGTTCGGGGCGGTCGCCGCCATTGCGCTTAGTGCATCCGGCCATGGTGAGGCGGCGATAGGCACGGTATTAGGCAGTAATGATCAGGCCAGACGCAAAGTGCTAAAGCAATCCCGTCAGGATGAATCCGAAGCCGATCAATGGGCTATCAAGCTGATGGATGCTCATGACTATCCCATATTGCCTATGGCACAAATGATGGCGAAGATGGCGAAACAGCGCCTGCTTCCTGTTAGCCGGCAATCCGATTATTATCAAACCCACCCCGGTGCCGCCGAACGGAGTTCGGTTTTTCTTGATCATGCAAAAACCAAATCCCATACTGATGCTAACGCCACGCATCATCAGCCATCAGATGCGCTGATACACCAATTTGAACAAGTGCGTGCAAAAATGCGCGGCTGGACAGACGCCCCTAGCCAGAGCCTGCTTCATACCGATAGCACGGATACCAACAGCAAATATCTGCGTGCTATTGCCTTATATCGCCTCAGCGATCTTGAAGGCACACTGGCCTTGATGGATCAGCTGATTGCCAATGATCCGGCCAACCCGTTTTATTATGAGTTCAAGGGGGAAATACTGTTATCGTCTGGCAGACCGGATGCGGCGATTACCGCGTTTGAAATGGGGCTTAAACAACTTGATGCTGATGTTAATACAGGGCAGATCAAATTATCGCTTGGACGGGCATTAATGCATAAAGGTGATGCGGATAGCCTGAATAGAGCCATTCCTTTACTAGAAGAAGCAAACCAGCTGGAACCTGACTGGGCGTTTGTCAAACATCAGCTGGGTATTACTTATGGCCGGGCTGGCCGCGTGACAGATGCTGATCTGGTGTTATCCGAACGGGCGTTGATGCTTGGTAATGACAGCCTCGCCAAACAACTAGCCTTAAGAGCAAAGAACAATCCCGATGCGACGGTTATTCAGAAACAATTGGCACTGGACATTATTGCACAGATTGATCAATAACCGCTATTATCAACAAACCAGCTTAAGTAAGACAGCTATATCAATATATCCACATAAGGAAAGCATTATGGACAATCCATCTATGAAAAAGCCATCATCAGGCAATAGCACTATCGCGCTGGCCGTGATCATCGGCATTATTATCGGTTTTCTTGTGGATCAGCTGGTACCATCAGCAAAAACCCAAGCGGATAGCGCGAATATTAACGCCAGCATAGCCCAATATATTTCCGACAACCCCGAAGCCATTGAAACCGCACTTATCGCCCTTAATGAACAGCGTAATCGTGATAAGGAATTACAGGCTCTGAACTTGCTATCAGCGGTTGAGGATACCACCGTGATGGGGAATCCGGATGGCGATATCACCATTTATGAATTTAGCGATTATAATTGCGGATACTGCAAGCGTGTCTTTGCTGATTTGATCGAAGTCATGAACACCGATGGAAACATCCGGCTTGTTGTCAAAGAGTTTCCTATTCTGGCAGAGAGTTCGGTTGATGCCGCAAGGCTTGCCCTGCACGCCGCCGATCAGGGAAAATATGACGCTGTTCATACCGCATTGATGGAATGGCGTGGGGCTATCACCGCCACCATGTTGCAAGACCTTGCCGCCACTCATAATATCACCGGTTTTGATATTAATAATCGTGACAATGATCCGATGATTGCAATTCTCCGCAAAAATTATGATCTGGGGCAACGCTTTAACATTGATGGCACGCCCGGATTTATTATCGGCGGCAAGATTTATCCGGGAGCAATCAGCAAAGACGATATGGTGGCGGCAGTAGCAGAAGCCAGACGCCAGAACAAATCCTGAAAGTGATGAACCTTCTGCAATGAACAGGCAATAGATGACAGGTGGAATTGTTCCTGTTATATCAAGACATGGAAATATAGCTTCAAATTAGGCAAACCATTGCGATAAGCAGTAAAAATCAAGTTGGACTAATAAGCAGGACAGAATGGCAACACACAACATTCTTATTATTAATGGCCCTAATCTGGATCAATTGGGCAGTCGTGAGCCGGAGATATACGGCCACATGACCCTGACCGACATAGAAACCATGTGTCATGCCGCCGCCGCCAAACAGGATTTAACCGTCAGCTTCATGCAATCCAATGCCGAAGACGGGATAATTGCGGCTATTCATGCCGCACGGAACGATGGAACCGAAGCCATTATTATCAATGCCGCCGCGTTCACCCATACATCTGTTGCTATCCGTGATGCGATACAAATGTTTTCGGGTATTCGCATTGAGGTACATCTGTCAAATATCTTTGCGCGTGAGCCGTTCCGCCATCATTCCTATTTATCCGATATCGTCAATGGCGTGATTTGCGGGTTTGGTGCGGATTCATACCGGCTAGCCATAGAATCCGTTGGGCATACATTACATACCAAAGCATAAAAGGGAGCATAGCTTATTATGAGCAAAACACCTAAACAGACACCAAGTGCCATCGAAGAAAAAATCCGCCTTGTTCGCGAATTGGCGCAAGTCATGGAAGATAAGGGGCTGGTTGAGATTGACCTAGAAGACGAAAACGTGTCTGTTCATCTGTCTAAAACTGGCTCTATGATGCCATCACAGATGCCAATGCAAATTCCGGCGCAAATGCCGGCACCGGCCGCATCTGCGCCAGCCGCAACAGAATCAGCGCCCGCCACAGCACCAGAACATGCAATGAACTCACCCATGGTGGGAACGGTGTATTTGTCACCTGAACCGGGGGCAGCGGTATTTGTGAAAACTGGTGATACCGTAAAATCCGGCCAGACGCTGTTGATCATTGAAGCCATGAAAGTGATGAACCCGATTACTGCCACCACCGCCGGAGTTGTTCGCCAGATACTGGTTGATGATGGCCAGCCTGTTGAGTTTGGTGAGCCACTGATTGTGATTGAATAATCAGAACTTTAGCTGATGGCAGGAGAAGTAAATATGTTCAAAAAAGTGCTGATAGCTAATCGTGGCGATGTAGCTTTACGGGTATTACGCGCCTGTCAGGATTTAGGCATTCCAACGGTAGCCGTTCATTCCACCGCAGATACCGATGCCATGCATGTGCGGTTGGCGGATGAATCGGTTTGTATTGGCGCGGCACCGTCAGCGAAATCCTATCTCAATATCCCTGCCCTGATTACCGCCGCGACAATAACCGGTGCTGATGCTATCCACCCCGGTGTTGGGTTTTTATCCGAAAATGCGGATTTTGCCCGTGTTGTTAACGAACATGGACTGACATTCATTGGCCCGCATATTGAACATATTTTATCGATGGGTGACAAGGTTGAGGCCAAACGCACCGCGGCGGCGGCCGGATTACCGCTTGTCCCCGGCTCAGACGGAGCGATTGCCAGCGTTGATGAAGCAAAGAGCGTTGCCAAAAATACCGGTTATCCGGTTCTGATCAAAGCCGCATCCGGCGGCGGCGGGCGCGGCATGAAAGTGGCCGAAACCGCTGATGATCTAGCCGAAGCTTTTTCGTCTGCCCGAAGTGAGGCGAAAGCCGCGTTCGGTGATGATACCGTTTATCTGGAACGTTATCTGGGCAATCCCCGCCATATTGAGGTGCAGATTGTTGCCGATAGCCACGGCAATGTTGTGCATCTGGGGGAAAGAGAATGTTCGATTCAACGCCGCCACCAGAAATTGCTGGAAGAAGCACCTTCCCCCATATTGACCGAAAAAGAACGCCATCATATTGGCATGATCGCCGCCGATGCCGCCCGTTCCATGGGATATCTGGGGCTTGGGACGATGGAATTCCTCTATGAAAACGGGGAATTCTTTTTTATCGAGATGAATACAAGACTTCAGGTAGAGCACCCCATCACAGAAGCCATTACCGGCATTGATCTGGTGGTAGAACAAATCCGCATTGCCGCCGGCTTGCCGTTATCATTCGCGCAAGATACGGTCACATTCAAAGGTCATGCTATCGAATGCCGGATTAACGCCGAACACCCGACCAGCTTTATGCCCACCCCCGGAACAGTTGAAAACTTTCACGCACCGGGCGGGCTTGGGGTTCGGGTTGATAGCTTTCTTTATTCTGGCTACCGGATACCGCCACATTATGACAGCCTGATTGCCAAGCTGATTGTCCATGGCGATACCAGAGAACAATGTCTGGCCCGATTACGCCGCGCGCTTGATGAAACCATTATTGCCCCTATGCCAACCTCGCTTGATCTGCACCGGTTGCTGGTAAATGATGCTGATATCAAATCCGGTGCCTATTCTATCCGCTGGCTGGAAGAACAGTTCCTGCCGAACCTGCCACAAGAATAAAATATCCGTGCCAGACGCATTAGGTTAATCGGCTTGCCCTGTCCGGATGTAACAGGCAAAATAGGTTATGCATCACTATTCACCGGAAACGCTGATCAAATCCTATGCGCTGGGGGTATTCCCCATGGCAGAAAGTCATGATGATGCGCGCATATTCTTCGTTGATCCCGAACAGCGCGGAGTGATCCCGCTTGACCCGCCGCATCTGAACAGATCAATGCGTAAGCTGATCCGGAACACGCCCTATCAGGTGACCATTAACACCGCGTTTGCCGATGTCATTGATGGTTGCCGCCAGTTAACAGACACTCGCACCGATACATGGATAAATCATCCCATCAGACAATTATATTGCGCGTTGCACCGGCTGGGGTTTGCCCATTCGCTTGAGGTTTGGGATAGAAAAATCACCGATAACCATCTTTGTTCTGACGAAGGCACGCCCAGATTGATCGGTGGGCTATACGGGGTAGCATGTGCTGGGGCATTTTTTGGCGAATCCATGTTCAGCCGTGCAAGCAACGCATCAAAACTGGCCTTACTGCATCTGATTGCGCGACTTCGACATGGCGGCTTTGTTCTGCTGGATACGCAATTTCTCAACCCGCATCTGGTGCAATTCGGCTGTCATGAGATTAGTCGCGCCGTGTTTCAGGAAAAATTGCAACATGCGCTAACCGTTACAGCACGGCTGCCGATGGATGATGATCCTACCGCTATGCTGGATCAGCTATTGCAGGATAGCACGGTAATGTCATAAACCGGATGTTCCAACCCGCTAATGGCTGGGGATGATGCAAACATCCAGCCAGAAAAAATAGGCATTTCTGTCACCCGGCCATCATAATCAACAGAACGGATTTCGAGTAATGCCGCGTGATCCGGCGGATGATCCGGCGGCCGGTAATTACAGGAATGCACATATAATTCCAGCGTTCCAAACCGTGTGGTCAGCCCTATGGGAACATCAAGCGTTGAAATACGCGCGGTGATTTTATCCAGCGTCTGTAATCTGGCACGGTCGCCCTTTAGCCAGTTATCATCAGCCATGACGCTGTTAAAGCCGCTAAGTTGAAAAAGGATCAGTACAACAAAGTATAAACCGAGTTGCCGCATCAGTTACTGTCCAGACTTACCATCGGTGAATATTGCCTTACCAATCATGTCTGTCAGATTAACCGGATCAAGCGTGTTATAGAACACATGGTTTTCGGCAATGACATCCATGGAAATGCCCGGCACAATATCAATATGACTGCCGCCCAGAAGCGAGGTAGAAGACACCCGAACAACGCTATCATCCGGAATAGCATAGGCCGGATCAATAGCCATGACGACTCTGGCTTCAAAAATATCGGGATCAAGGCGGGTATCAGAAACGTGGCCAATAGCAATGCCGGAAATACGGACATCATCACCGGTTTTCAAATCACCAATTTTGCCGAACACAGCCTCAACCGTGATCGATTCTCCATGTTGAAAACTCGTGATAGATAAAGCCAGCCATAAAAAGGCACCGGCAATGATCAGCACCACTGCTCCCATTACCATTTCTATGGTGTTCCGCATAAAACTTACTCCGGTTTCCAGGGTTGATAGTCACCCGTTGCCTTGCGGCGCTTACCTAAACGTAACAAATGACCAGCCGGACGGTAAGCATGTATCGTTCCGGTCAGATTCGGTTGATGCGGCAATTGCCATGAATGTTTGGCATAACCATCTGCTGGTGGCGGGCTTGATTCGGTATGATGCAACCAGCCATGCCAGTCTGCCGGAACTTTGCTGGCCTCTGCCTTGCCATTAAAAATGACATAGCGGCTTTTGCGGCCATGGCTACGCGGTTTCTTGCTTTCGTAATAGCGATTGCCAAATTCATCCGCGCCAATCGGTTTTGTCGTAAGGCGAATACTCAATCGGGTCAGCCAGTGCATATCGATACCATACCTTCGCGAAAAAAATTATCGTGACATATTCATAACGGATTTTGATAACTTTAGCAATAATTCAGCGTTATAGATAATCGGCTATTTGTTAGGGGTTCATCATAAACCGCTATTCTATATACAAGGATATATGGCATCAGATGCGTTCATACAAACCGCCATCCATTATGGCCAGATCAGAGCCATTTATTAATGCCTTGTCCAGACAGTATTTTATAACAGTCAACCCCCTTTTTTTTAATTATGGCCAAATTTTGATATTGCGTTTTACCACCAACATCATGTAGTTTGAGCTTTATTGAATACTAGATATAGATATTTAGATTGATTATGAGGCTTAAAAATGAGCTTCGTAATCCTCCTCTATTTTGTAAACGTTTTGTAAACAAGGACATAACAAATGCAACTCACACGCCACTTCACCAAAGATGATCAATCCCCCTACCAGATGCTAGAATGGACACATGTCACAAGCGAGATCAAGAATCCCGATGGGACTATTGTCTTCCGCGCTGAAAATGTAGAAGTGCCAACAGCTTTTTCTCAGGTGGCCAGTGATATTATGGCGCAGAAATATTTTCGTAAAGCTGGCGTTCCTGCCAAGCTCAAGAAAGTAGAAGAAAACAATGTGCCGTCATGGTTATGGCGTTCTGTGGCTGACGAAGCGGCAATGAAAGACATGCCAGCAGAAGATCGCTACACAGGTGAGCTTTCCGCCAAGCAGGTATATGACCGTCTGGCTGGCACATGGACATACTGGGGCTGGAAAGGTGGCTATTTTTCATCCGAAGACGATGCCAAGGTATATTTCGATGAAATGCGCTACATGCTGGCACATCAGATGGCGGCACCAAACAGCCCACAATGGTTCAATACCGGACTGCATTGGGCATATGGCATTGACGGCGCCGGACAAGGGCATTTCTATGTTGATTTTGAAACAGCCAAGCTGACCCGTTCCAAATCTGCTTATGAGCATCCCCAGCCACATGCCTGCTTTATCCAGTCTATCAAGGACGATCTGGTTAACGAAGGCGGCATCATGGATTTATGGGTGCGCGAAGCCAGATTATTCAAATATGGTTCCGGTACAGGCACTAACTTTTCCTCTTTGCGCGGCGGCACAGAACCGCTAGCCGGTGGCGGCAAATCATCTGGTCTGATGAGCTTCCTTCGCATCGGTGATAGAGCCGCAGGTGCTATCAAATCTGGCGGAACAACACGCCGCGCGGCTAAAATGGTTACGGTTGACGTGGATCATCCCGACATCGTTGATTATGTTGACTGGAAAGTCGTAGAAGAACAGAAAGTAGCGGCGCTAGTCACCGGCTCAAAACTGGCCAGCCTGCATATGAATGCGGTGATGGCGGCCTGCACCAATCCTACCGGCGCGGCTGTAAGCGAAGGCGCAAGCGATACTGACCGTTTTGACCCAAAGGCAAACGCGGCACTGAAAAAAGCCATTATTGATGCCCGCAAAGTGCTGATCCCTGAAAACTACATCCAGCGCGTGATTCAATTCGCCAAGCAGGGTTACACCGAAATCAGCTTCAAAACCTATGATGCTGACTGGGATTCCGAAGCGTATCTGACTGTTGCTGGCCAGAATTCCAATAACTCGGTTCGGGTCACTAATGATTTTCTTGGCAAGGTTCTGGAAAACGGCGAATGGGAGCTGATACGCCGGACAGATGGCGAAGTCGCTGACCGGATCAACGCCGCTGATCTATGGGAAAAAATTGCCTATGCGGCATGGGCTTGTGCTGATCCGGGTCTACAATATGATACCACTATCAATGAGTGGCATACTTGCCCCGAGGGTGGCCGGATCAACGCTTCAAACCCTTGTTCCGAATATATGTTCCTGGATGATACCGCCTGTAATCTGGCCTCGCTTAATCTGATGCAATTCAGACATGCCGACAGAAGCTTCAATATCGAAGCCTATGAATATGCGGTCAGACTATGGACAATTACCCTAGAAATCTCTGTTCTGATGGCGCAGTTTCCATCAAAGGAAATTGCCCAGCGTTCTTATGAATACAGAACGCTTGGTCTGGGCTATGCCAATATCGGCGGCATGCTGATGGCGGCGGGATATTCCTATGACAGTGACGAAGGCCGGGCAATCTGTGCCGCGCTTTCAGCCATTATGACAGGCGTGTCTTATGCTACATCAGCCGAAATGGCGAAAGAGCAAGGCGCGTTCCCACGTTACGAAGAAAACGCCGATCACATGTTACGGGTCATCCGCAATCACCGCCGCGCCGCGTATGGTGAATCCACTGGATACGAAGACCTGTCTGTTCTGCCGGTGCCAATCAAACGTAATGATTGCCCGGATCAGTCATTGATAGAAGCCGCAACAAAAGCATGGGATAACGCCCTTAAGCTTGGTGAAGCCCATGGTTACCGTAATGCCCAGACAACCGTGATTGCGCCAACCGGCACCATTGGTCTGGTCATGGATTGTGACACCACCGGCATTGAGCCTGATTTTGCTATCGTCAAGTTCAAGAAACTGGCGGGCGGCGGCTATTTCAAGATTATCAACCGTGTTGTCCCCGAAGCGCTAACCAATCTGGGCTATAATGACAGCCAGATCGAAGATATTATTCGTTACGCGGTCGGTCATGGTTCACTCGAAAAATGCCAGTCCATCAGCACATCTGCGCTTAAGGATAAAGGCTTTACCGATGCTTTGCTTGGCACGCTTAATACTGCGCTCAAATCTGCATTTGATATCAAGTTTGCCTTTAACCGGTTCACCCTTGGCGATGATTTCTGCAAGAACACGCTTGGGCTGACCGAAGATCAGATGAATGATTTCAGTTTTGATCTGCTGGCACATTTAGGATTCAGCAAGGATGAGATTGATCACGCCAACACCCATGTTTGCGGTTCTATGACACTCGAAAGCGCGCCACATCTCAAAGATGAGCATCTGCCTGTTTTTGATTGCGCGAACCCTTGCGGCCGGATTGGTAAACGCTTCCTCAGCGTTGACAGCCACATCACCATGATGGCGGCGGCACAGCCATTTATTTCAGGGGCTATTTCCAAAACCATCAACATGCCAAACAATGCCACGGTTGAGGATTGCGGCGCCGCTTACATGCTGTCATGGAAACTGGGGCTTAAGGCTAACGCGCTTTATCGTGATGGCTCAAAACTTAGCCAGCCATTATCAGCCAGCCTGATTGATGATGATGACGCCGAAAGCATGGAAGAAACACCAGCGGTAGCGGCACAGACAACAAAAGTAGTTGAAAAAATCATTGAACGTTATGTTGCCATGCGCCAGCGTCTGCCACATCGCCGTAAAGGATACACCCAGAAAGCCATCGTTGGTGGCCATAAGGTTTATCTGCGTACCGGTGAATACGAAGACGGCAAGCTGGGCGAGCTATTCATTGATATGCACAAGGAAGGCGCGGCGTTCCGGTCATTGATGAACAACTTTGCTATTGCGGTATCCATCGGTCTGCAATATGGCGTTCCACTGGAAGAATTCGTTGAAGCCTTTACCTTCACCCGGTTTGAGCCGCAAGGCATGGTGCAGGGTAATGACATGATCAAAATGTCGTCTTCTATTCTGGATTATATTTTCCGTGAACTGGCCATTTCCTATCTGGATCGGGCTGATCTGGGGCATGTCAAAGCCGAGGACCTGGCTATGGATGCCATGGGTGCAGGCGAAGAACAGTCTGATCTGGCACGCGCCACTATCAGCACGGGTTTTGTCCGCAACCGGAACATTGTCCTGTTGCATGGCAAAGGCACTGGCACCGATGGTGATGCTGGTATGGCAACCAGCACGCAAGCAACCATGTCGGCCAGCACCACCGCTGCCAGCGAACAGAATACTGGCGCCGTTTCCACCAATACCGGTGCAAGTGTCGCCACCAGTTCTGTTGCCAATCAGGTTCAGCAGGCACGCATGCAAGGCTATGAGGGGGAAAATTGCAACGAATGTGGAAACTTCACGCTTGTTCGTAATGGGACATGCCTCAAATGCAACACTTGCGGGTCTACCACGGGCTGTAGCTAAACAATAACTCAACAAAGAACCCAATAATGAACCAATAAAGAATAGGAGACAATATGTCTGGTAATATCGATAAACGTCTGGCCGAATTAGGCGTCACACTTCCTGATGCTCCGGCACCTGCGGCAAATTACGTTCCTTACGTTATTAGCGGCAATCTGGTTTTCATATCCGGTCAGGTGCCACTGGTTGACGGCAAGATTGAAAAAACCGGCGCCATTGGTGACGGCACCATGACACAGGAAGACGCCGAAGGTGAGGCCAGAAAATGCGCCATTAACTTGCTGGCACAACTGAAAGCCGCCACCGGTGGTGATCTGGATCGGGTGACTCGTGTTGTCAAGCTTGGCGGTTTTGTGTCTTGCACATCTGATTTTTCGGCACAGCCGCTTGTTATCAATATCGCATCAAACATGATGGTAGATGTATTTGGTGAGCTAGGCCGTCATGCGCGTTTTGCCGTGGGTACAAACGCGTTACCACTAGGATGTCTGGTAGAAATCGAAGGTATTTTTGAAATCGCCTGAACCAATATGCCTTAGGCTATTGTTTCCATCACCTTACGCCCCAATATGGTAGATATGGATGATGATTTACCGCATATAACACGCACTGCTGACTCAACAGGCTGGACAGCCGAAATGGTTGAGTCGGCAGATGCCATTCCCCATGATATCTGGGATACATGCGCCGGCAATCAGAACCCCATGTTAAGTCATGCGTTTTTTTCTGCACTGGAAAATAGTCAATCGGCTTGCGCTGAAACGGGCTGGATTCCCCGGCATCTGGTGCTCAAAGATCATAGCGAACAGATATGCGGTATTCTTCCGCTTTATCTGAAAACCCATTCTTACGGCGAATATGTTTTTGATCATAGCTGGGCTGATGCGTGGCGGCGGGCGGGTGGCCAGTACTATCCGAAAGCACAAAGCGGCATTCCCTTTTCGCCGGTACCGGGGCAACGGTTGTTGATTGACCCCGGTCTGCCCGCTGAACAAGCCAGAGATGCGGCGGCGGTGCTAGCCAAAGCCTGTCTTGGCTGTGTGGATCAACTGGGTTTATCGAGCGCACATATTACATTTTTAAGCAAAGACGAACACGATGCTCTCACTCTTACCTCATCAGATACCTCACCAGATGCACCATCCGGAGAATGGATTAGCCGCATCGGGATGCAGTTTCACTGGCATAATAAATCCTATCAGGACTTTGATGATTTTCTAAGCCACCTTGCCTCACGCAAGCGCAAAAGCATTCGCCGTGAACGCCGTGATATAGCCAATGCCGGTGTCCGGCTGGTACAAAAACAAGGTGATGATCTTACCGCCGCCGACTGGGATCAGTTTTACCGTTTCTATCTGGCGACCATTGACCGGAAATGGGGCGGGGCTTATTTAACCCGTGATTTTTTTGATCAGATTCACAACAGCATGCGCGACCATATTCTTCTGGTGATCGCATCCCATGATGGTGATCCGGTGGCTGGTGCTATTAATTTCATCGGTCAGGACACGCTATATGGCCGTAACTGGGGCAGTCTGGTTGATATTCCGTTTCTGCATTTTGAAACCTGTTATTATCAGGCGATTGATTTTGCTATTGCCAATGGGCTGGCGCGAGTTGAGGCTGGCGCTCAGGGATTGCACAAAGTTCAGCGCGGCTATGAACCGGTATATACCTATTCCGTGCATCACATGAATAATGCGCAATTTCAGGATGCCGTCAGGGATTTCACCGCAAGAGAAGCCAGCCAGATCGAGCGCGAACGGCAAGAGCTACTGACCTGGCTTCCCTATAAGAACAGTGCCCTATAAGAAAAATGCCCTATAAGAACACCGATTTAACCCGTATTAGCGTGTTTCAACTGTTGCGGGGGCGGATTTCTTGGCAGGTGATTTCTTTTTTGTTTTTGCCGGTTTCACAGATGCGGTGGCGGTATCGCTTTCGCCGCTGACTACATTTACCGTCAGATGCGTGATATCGCCATCCTTGTCTGGCTCACCCGTATCAACCTCAACCGAACCGCCATCAATCAGCCGGCCGAATAGCAATTCTTCGGATAGCGGCTTTTTGACATGTTCCTGCACTACTCTGGATAATGGCCGTGCGCCGTATGCTGGCTCATAGCCACGCTCTGCCAGCCAGTCGCGTGCCGGATCAGTCAGGCTAATAGTCACGCCGCGATCAGCCAGCTGAGCTTCGAGCTGAATGATAAACTTATCCACCACCTTGCGCACTGTTTCGGGCGCAAGTGCCGCAAAGTTAATGATAGCATCAAGTCGGTTTCTAAACTCTGGCGTGAAAGTGCGCTCAATCGCTTCATTGCCTGCTTCTTCGCGGCGACCACGACCAAAACCAATGGATTGTTTTGTCATTTCGCTAGCACCGGCATTTGTTGTCATGATGATGATCACATTGCGGAAATCAATCGTCTTGCCGTTATTATCGGTTAGCCGCCCGTTATCCATCACCTGCAACAGCAGATTAAAGATATCCGGATGGGCTTTTTCAATCTCATCAAGCAAGAGCACCGCATGTGGATTCTGATCCACGGCATCGGTCAGCAAGCCGCCCTGATCAAAGCCAACATAACCCGGAGGCGCACCGATTAGCCGCGATACCGAATGACGTTCCATATATTCGGACATATCAAAGCGGATCAGCTTAATGCCAAGCGATTCCGATAATTGCCGCGCGGCTTCTGTTTTACCGACACCGGTGGGGCCGCTAAACAGATAATTGCCAACCGGTTTTTCCATATCCCGCAATCCTGCCCGTGACAGCTTAATCGCAGATGACAGCGCAACAATCGCTTCATCCTGACCATACACCATGCGATGCAAATCGGATTCAAGGCTGGCCAACGCCGCCCGATCATCACGGTTAACCGTTTTGGCCGGTATCCGCGCCATGCTGGAAATCGTTGTTTCGATTTCTTTTTCGCCAATGACCTTACGGCGCCGTGATGGTGGCAGTAACATTTGTGCCGCCGCCGCCTCATCAATCACATCAATAGCTTTGTCCGGTAATTTCCGGTCAGTGATATAACGTGACGATAATTCAACCGCTGATTTTAACGCCGCCACCGTAAAGCGGACATCATGATGGTCTTCGTATTGTTTTTTCAATCCGCCAAGGATTTTTACCGTATCGGCAACACTGGGTTCATTGACATCAATTTTCTGGAATCGGCGTGCCAATGCGCGGTCTTTTTCAAACCAGCCACGGAATTCTTTATAGGTCGTTGATCCGATACAGCGCAACGAGCCTTCCTGTAAGGCCGGTTTTAGCAAGTTTGAGGCATCCATTGCGCCGCCGCTTGTTGCGCCAGCGCCAATTATCGTATGAATCTCATCAATGAACAGAATGGCCTGATCATTTTTGGCGACTTCCTTCATGACTGCTTTTAGCCGTTCTTCGAAATCACCGCGATACCGTGTGCCGGCCAGAAGTGACCCCATATCCAGTGAATAGATAACGGCATCTTCGAGTACCGCTGGCACGTCTTTTTCAATAATCTTGCGCGCTAATCCTTCGGCAATGGCGGTTTTACCAACGCCACTATCACCAACTAGCAAAGGGTTGTTTTTGGTGCGGCGGCATAAAACCTGTATCGTCCGATCAACCTCTTTATGGCGGCCAATCAGCGGATCAATTTTGCCAAGTCGCGCTTTTTCGTTCAAATCCACCGCATAGGCGGCAAGCGGATTTTCTTTCTGATTAACCTCATCATCCTTGATTGTCGCGCCGTCGGTTCCGCCACCATCGGCATCAAAAGCCGGATTTTTTGCAATGCCGTGGCTAATATAGCTCACCACATCAATCCGGTTGATATCCTGCTGGTTCAATAACCAGACGGCATGGCTATCCCGTTCGGCAAACATGGCAACAATGACATTGGCACCGGTTGCCCGTTCACGATTTGATGACTGGGTATGAATAACCGCCCGCTGAAGCACGCGCTGAAAGCTGTTTGTCGGCCGCGTTTCCACCAGATCATCGCCAAGGGATTCAAAAGTCTGTTCAATATGCAGCATGAGTTTTTGCTGAAGATCAGTAATATCCGCATTACATGCGCTTAAAACCTCTATGGCATCGCTATCTTCGGTTAGGGCGAGCAACAGATGTTCTAATGTCGCGAATTCATGCCCCTTTGTAGCGGCCATGGTCATGGCACGTTTCAGAGTTTCTTCCAGTTCTTGTGACAGCATTAAACTATTCCTTTTCCAACTGAAGCTGTAAGGGGTGCTGATTCTTTCTAGCAAGGTCCATCACTTGTGATGCTTTCGTTTCTGCGACTTCGTATGTGTATACTCCGCACACGCCTACTCCACGCTGGTGAACGTGCAGCATGACCTGGGTGGCTTCTTCTTCTGATTTGCGAAAATAGCTTTTGAGAACATGCACAACAAACTCCATCGGTGTAAAGTCATCATTCAGCATAATGACTTTATATAGCGGCGGCCGCTTTGTTTTCGGTCGCTCTGCCACGATGGTGATATTAATCGACTTTTTGCCGTCATTCTTATCGCCATCATCAGATGACATTATGACCGCCTCGCCGGATAAATCACAATGAGGATCACCGCATGATGTGTGGCATAACAGTTGCATATGTTGTTTTAAGCATTCCATACTAATTAATATGATCATATTTTGCAGATTTGAAAGGGCTTGATATGAAAAATCTCATGACAAAGGCACAGATTTTTCTTCTAGCCGCAAATATGGCTCATATTTTTTATGGGATTTCTTATTATTCGTTTATTCCGCGTATTTTCGCGTTACTTAAATTGACTGTTCAAACCAGCGTGTTAGTATCGGTCAGGATCAAATTAATCCAT
The DNA here is from genome assembly GCA_018701255.1 of Alphaproteobacteria bacterium. Lineage (GTDB taxonomy): Bacteria > Pseudomonadota > Alphaproteobacteria > Puniceispirillales > UBA1172 > UBA12202. The sequence goes on from JABIWM010000100.1 coordinate 17,298, forward strand.
TTGGGCATGATCTCTCAACATAGGTTTATTAGATGAAACGCCTGATTGTTCTGCTTGTCACAATCCTTGCACTAGCAACTGGTTTCAGCACCGTTGCACAGGCGAAATATGCCTCAATCGTGGTGAATGAAACCACTGGCGAAGTGATGTATTCACGCAACGCCGATAAGCAACTTTATCCGGCCTCACTAACCAAGATCATGACGCTTTACATGGTGTTTGAAGCACTTGATAACGGCAAGATTCATATGGATACCAAGATGCGTGTCAGCAAGCTGGCCGCGAGCCGGTCGCCATCGAAACTGGGGTTGCGGCCGGGCAGTCATATCACCGTAAAAAATGCGATTTATGCCCTTATCACAAAATCCGCAAATGATGTGGCAACAGTAATCAGCGAGCATCTGGGCGAAAGCGAACGCGACTTTGCCCAGAAAATGACCCGTAAGGCACGCGCGCTTGGCATGAAACGGACAACCTTTCGCAATGCCTCTGGTCTGCCGCACTCAAAACAGAAATCTACCGCCCGTGATATGGCAAAGCTTGCTGTCGCCATCCGTCAGGATTTCCCCCATTATTTTCAGCTTTTTAAAACCAAGTCCTTTGAATATAAAGGCCGCCGCTACAAAAATCACAACACCCTGCTGAGCAGTTACGAAGGCACGGACGGCATTAAAACCGGTTATATCCGCGCCTCTGGCTTTAATCTGGTGGCTACGGTGGAACGCCGGGGTATCCGTCTGGTCGGGGTGGTATTTGGTGGTCGTACTGGCCGGTCGCGTGATCAGCATATGGTGCATCTGCTCAACAAGCAATTTGCCCGCATCCCGCAATATGCCGAAACAACACTGGTTCCGCAAAAGAAACCGCTAACGCCAACACCGGTTGCGCCGCCGCCGCCCAAACCTAATATTCTGACCGTCAGCCGTGATACGGATTCCGGTTCATTATCGGTGGCAGTATCCGTGCCGCCGCCACGGCCTGATCTGGATGATCCCGATCCGGTGGAACAAACCCGGATTATCGGCTGGGGAATTCAGGTAGGCAGCTTTGAGAAACGCGCCAGCGCCCATCGCGCCGCCAGAAATGCCCGTGTTGCCGCGAATGATATTCTGTCGCACCAACCGGCACAATTGCGGCAAATCCAGTATGGCAATCTGACCTTATGGCAGGTTCATTTTAGCGGCTTTGATGAAACGCTGGCACGGCAGGTATGCCTTAAGCTGTTCCAGAAAGGCATGTCTTGCGTTGCCATTCCGCAAATCAGCCAATCCAGTTAATCCGGCTAATCCGGCATATCACATGCTTGACTTTTGAATAAAGTACAATATTCTAATATATACGATATGCGTATATGTTCTTTCTTTATTTGTAAATGTGATGTGCCATGAAAAAAAACCCTGTTTCGCCAATTCCGCTTAACCCAGCCCCGTTTAAAAATGCCAGCTCTGCTGATGCTAAAGCCAGCGGTCGCGGCGGTGCCCGGCCGGGGGCTGGTCGTCCTGCCGGTCAAGGCCAGTATGGTGAGCCAACAAAACCGGTGCGGCTACCGGTTAGCATGATTGATGAGGTGATGGATTATGTGGCCACCGGTGGCCGCCAGTCGCTCCCTTTGTTTAGCTGTGCTGTGGCCGCCGGATTCCCGTCACCCGCCGATGATCACCTCGAAGGAAGCCTCGATCTGAACGATTATCTGGTCAAGCATCCGGCCGCGACATTCTTTGTTCGGGTCAGCGGCGATAGCATGATCAAGGCTGGCATCCATGAAAATGATATTCTGGTTGTTGACCGTAGCCTTGAGCCACGCCACGGCAAGGTGATCATTGCCGCGCTTGATGGCCAGCTGACGGTGAAACGGCTGCATCATAAATCCGGCAAGACCATGCTGATGCCGGAAAATGACCGCTATGCCCCCATTGTTGTCAGCGATGAGGCCAGCATGGTGATCTGGGGCGTTGTCACCAATGTCATTCATAGTGTGTAACCATGCTATTTGCGTTAGTTGACTGTAATAATTTCTATGCCTCTTGCGAACGTGTCTTTGATCCGTCATTAGCCGCCGTGCCGGTGGTCGTATTATCCAATAATGATGGCTGTATCATTGCCCGTTCTGATGAGGCCAAAGCATTAGGTATTCCCATGGGGGCGGCTGTCCATGAATATGCCGCCGCGCTCAAACGGCATAAGGTGCGTGTCTTTTCATCAAATTATCCGCTTTATGGTGATATGTCTGGCCGTGTGATGGAATCGCTAAGCCAGTTCACCCCTGATGTTGAGGTATATTCCATTGATGAAGCGTTTTTAGGGCTGGATGGTTTCCCCATAACAGAATTGCCGCGCCGCATGCGGGATATGCGGGATAGTGTCCGGCAATGGACCGGCATTCCCACCTCTGTCGGGGTGGCGGCGACAAAAACACTGGCAAAACTGGCTAACCGTATTGCCAAAAAATATACCAGCGATGGTGTCTATATGATGACAGACCCGGTGCTGATGACACGCATTCTGGGGGATATCGCGGTCGAGGATATCTGGGGGATTTCCCGCCGTTGGGGGGAACGTCTGCGGGCGATGGGAATTAAAACGGCCTTGCAATTACAGCAAGCTGATCCGCAACAGATCAGAAAAGCGTTATCGGTCGTCGGTGAACGCATTGTCCATGAGCTAAACGGCATATCCTGTCTTGAGCTGGAAGCCATACAAGCCAAGCAGAATATTATGTCATCACGCAGTTTTGGCCGGCTGATCAGTGATCGTGACAGCATCGCCGAAGCCGCCGCCAGCTATACCGCGCGTGCCGCTGAAAAATTACGCAAACAGAACAGCCTTGCCAGCGGCATCTATGTGTTTATCCGCACGAACCGGTTTCGCACGCAAGACCCGCAATATAGCAACGCGGCATTGATCCGCTTTGATGAGCCAACCGCCGATACCAGCACGCTTATCGCCGCCGCTACCCGCGCCATCCATCAGCTTTACCGCCCCGGTTTCCGCTATCATAAGGCCGGTGTGATGCTGACTGATCTGGTGGCAGATGGCAAAGAACAGAAAAGCCTGTGGCGACTTGATGCCCCGATAGCCACCACCGCCGCCAGCAAACGGCGCATGGCCATGCTTGATCAGGTGAATGCCATGATGGGGCGCGGCACGTTGTTTCACGCTAGCGAAGGCGTTGCCCAACTGAACCGCCAAAAACAGCCGGATACCCGTAAACCGGATTGGCACATGCGCCAGCAATTCCGCTCACCATCCTATACCACACGCTGGGCTGATCTGATTGTCGTGCGCTAGGTTACGCCAAAATTACCCGCCAAATTACCCCAATTCACGTTCAACCAGAGATACCCAGTAACTAGCCCCTAATGGCAGTAGATCATCGTTGAAATCGAACTTGGCATTGTGAAGCATCGCGCCTGCCCCCGGATGACCCGCGCCTAGCCAGATATAGGCTCCGGGGCGTTTTTGCAACATATAGGAAAAATCCTCCGCCCCCATAGAAGGCGGGGCATCCATGTCTATTGATCCAGCCCCCAGCACATCCGCCGCCGCCAATGCTGCCCTATCTGCCGCCGCCGCGTCATTGATTGTTGGTGGATAGCCTTCTATCCATTCGAAAAGAGCCGTACAGCCATGTGCCGCCGCCACTTGATCGGTGATATGCGCCATCTGGTCTTTGATCATCACCCCAACCGCCGGATTAAAATAACGTGCCGTGCCCTCAATATAGGTATCATCAGGGATTACATTATGGGTGAAACCACCATGACATTGCGTCACCGACACCACCGCCTGATCAAGCGGATCAAGATGACGGGATATCACCGACTGCAATGATTGTATCAAACTGGCCGCCGCATAAATCGGATCAGCCGTAAGATGCGGCATCGCGGCATGCCCGCCACGGCCGGTCAGGGTGATCTGGAACCCGTCAGCCGCCGCCATAGACGCGCCATGCTGAATAGCGGCCTTACCAACATCCAGCCCCGGCCAGTTATGCATCCCCCATATGGTTTCTATGGGGAACTGATCAAACAGACCTTCGTCACACATGACTTTGCCGCCGCCGCCATTTTCCTCAGCCGGTTGAAAAATCACAACAACATCACCGTCAAAATGGCGGTTATCTGCTAGATATTTTGCCGCGCCAAGCAACATGGCTGTATGCCCGTCATGGCCGCAGGCATGCATGACTCCATCGGTTTCTGATTTATGAGCAAAGTTATTTTCCTCAATAATAGGCAGGGCATCCATATCAGCCCGCAATCCAATGGTACGGCCCCCACCAGATTTACTGCCAGATTTACCGCCAGATTTGCCCCGAATAACGCCGATAACGCCAGTTTTTGCCATGCCGCGATGCACTTCAATGCCAAACTCGGTTAGCTTGCTGGCAATAAAATCGGCGGTATGATGTTCTTCGAAAGCCAGTTCCGGATGAGTATGCAGAAAATGCCGCCATTGGCGCATTTCGTCTGCTTGATCTGCTATCATATTGTTTACTGGCATGGTGGCTCCTTTTTCTTTGGGGAAACTGTATCATAAACCGGTTTTTTGCTATAACCAATAAATGGTATAACTGCGACATAAAAAGGCTTGATAAATGTGTCGTCGATGCAGTATCACCTGTCGGCAGTAAGACAGGTTGTCATCAATAAAATCGACATAATCCAGAAATCCAAGTTCATGATGTAGAAAGGGGCAGAAAATGGCTGAAGGTCCTGATCGGGGTGCAAGACGTCTTCCGGGCGGCAAACCGAAATATTCTGTATTTTCACTTATGCGCAATGCGCGCCGGTACCATCAGGACTGGCAACAGGCATGGCGGGCACCAGAACCCAAAAAATCCTATGATGCGATTATCATTGGTGGTGGCGGGCATGGGCTGGCAACCGCATATTATCTGGCCGCTGTCCATCGCATCACTAATATTGCGGTGATTGAAAAAGGCTGGCTTGGCGGCGGTAATACCGGCCGTAATACCACCATCATCCGGTCAAATTACATGTGGGATGAAAGCGCGGCTATTTATGACCATGCGCTCAAATTATGGGAAGGCTTGACGCAAGACTTGAACTTCAATCTGATGTTCAGCCAACGCGGTGTTCTGACGATTGCCCATAGCTGGCATGAATTGCGCGAAATGTCGCGCCGTGTTCATGCTATCCGGCTGAATGGTATCGACAGTGATATTCTAACCCCTGATGAGATCAAAAAGCTGGTGCCAATCATCAATATTGATCAGTCTATCCGTTATCCGGTCATGGGCGGATTCCTGCAACGCCGTGGCGGTACTGCCCGTCATGATGCGGTGGCATGGGGATATGCCCGCGCCGCCGATGATCTGGGCGTTGATATTATCCAGAATTGCGAAGTCACTGGTCTGCGCCGGAAAGGCAACCAGATCGAAGGCGTAGAAACCACCAAGGGCTTTATCAAATCACCAAAAGTCGGCTGTGTTGTTGCTGGCCATTGTTCGGTGCTGGGTGATATGGCTGATATCCGTTTACCTATCGCTAGCCGTCCTCTGCAAGCGCTGGTGTCCGAACCGATTAAACCGGAACTGGATACGGTTATCATGTCCAATGCCGTTCACATGTATATCAGCCAGTCTGATAAAGGTGAGATGGTGCTGGGTGCCGGTGTTGATAAATATAACTCTTACGCTCAACGGGGATCATTCCCTGTTCCGGAACATATGATTGCGGCGGCGGTGGAATTGTTCCCGCTATTATCCCGCTTGCGGATGTTGCGGCATTGGGGCGGCATTGTTGATACCTGTCCGGACGCATCACCCATCATATCAAAAACCGATGTGAAAGGGCTTTATTTCAATTGTGGATGGGGAACTGGCGGATTTAAAGCAACCCCCGGATCAGGCCATGTTTTTGCTGATCTGATTGCCAATGACCGTCCGAATTCCATTGCCGCGCCTTATGCGCTTGACCGTTTCCAGACCGGACTGCTTATTGATGAGCATGGTGCGGCTGGGGTGGCTCACTAATTCTGACCTTAAAGGGATAGATTGCTATGTTACTGATTGATTGCCCCCATTGCGGGCTTCGTGATGAAACTGAATTTGCTTGCGGCGGTGAAGCGCATATTGCCCGCCCATTAGCTGAAAACGCGATTACCGATGCGGAATTCGCCGAATATCTGTTCTGGCGTGATAATCCGAAGGGCGTTTTTCTGGAACGCTGGTGTCATACCGCTGGTTGCCGCCAGTGGTTCAACGCCGCGCGTGACACTGTCACCCATGATTTTATTGAAATTTATGCCATGGGCAGTATGCCAGCATCCAAAGCCGGTAAAGCCGCATTTGCTGACGCATGGCGCCGCAATACCGCATCAGAAGCGGCGGCAAAACCATCTAGCAAAGGGGGCAAGTCATGAGCAAAAATACCCCACATAAAAATAGCAAACAGGGCAATATGCGGCTGGATAACGGCGGCCGGATTGACCGGCAAAAACCGGTTACTTTTCGCTTTGATGGCAAAACCTTTGGCGGCTTTGAGGGCGATACCCTTGCCTCCGCGCTATTAGCCAATGGTGTTCATCTGGTTGGCCGATCATTCAAATACCACCGGCCGCGCGGGATTCTGACCGCCGGATATGATGAGCCGAATGCGTTGGTCGAAATCGGGCAAGGCAATCAGCAAGCCCCGAATATCCGTGCAACAGAAGCCATGATTCACGAAGGACTAACCGCCAGAAGCCAAAACCGCTGGCCATCGCTAGGATTTGATATCGGTGCGGTTAACTCTCTGCTTGGACGGTTTTTCCCGGCTGGTTTCTATTATAAAACCTTTATGTTTCCGGCCTTTTTCTGGAAACGGGTTTATGAGCCGATTATCCGAAACGCGGCCGGGCTTGGCCGGGCGGCAAAAGATCAGAATGATCCTGACCGCTATGAAAAAACCCACCGCCATACTGATGTGCTTATTGTTGGTGGCGGGGTATCCGGATTGATGGCCGCGCTTAGTGCTGGTCAATCCGGTGCGCGTGTCATGCTTGTTGATGATGCCAATGAGCTAGGCGGCTGGATGCTATCAGAAACCAACACCCATATTGACGGCATGTCTGCTATCGACTGGATTAAGGCAACCGCGGCAACACTGAACGCCATGCCTAATGTGACCGTCATGACGCGGACGCAGTGTTTTGGCTATATGGATCATAATTTTCTGACGCTTGCCGAAAAAGTAACAGATCATCTGGTTGAACGGCCTGCACATCTGCCGCGCCAGCGCATGTGGAAAATCAGAGCTAAGCATGTTGTGCTAGCTCAGGGCAATCATGAACGGCCATTGATCTTTGGCGGCAACGACAAACCCGGTGTTATGATGGCGGGCGCTGTCAGAAGCTATATCAACCGTTATGCGGTGATCCCCGGTCGCCGTGCGGTTGTTTATACCAATAATGATGATGCCTATAAAACCGCGCTTGCCCTCGTAGACGCTGGCGTGAAGGTAGCCGCTATCATTGATCAGCGGCCAGCACCGTCGTCTGTGCTAATGAGTCAGGCAATGGCCAGAAACATAACCGTTCATGCTGGTCACGCGGTGCTTGATGCTAAAGGTACGCGTCATGTTGGCACTGTCAAAATTGCCGCTATCAATCCGAAATCCGGTGATGTAACTGGTCAGCCATTTTATCTGGATGCTGATCTGGTGGCCATGTCTGGCGGCTTTACGCCGGTGGTCAATCTGCATTCACAAGCACGCGGCAAGATCACATGGGATGAAGACCAGCTGTGTTTCCGGCCATCAGAATATCACGAAGCCTGTCTGAGTGTCGGGGCATGTAATGGTATTTTCGGAGTTAAGGATGCTATGGCAGATGCGGCAAAGGCCGGTTCCGTTGCGGCCACCGCCGCCGGATTCAAAGCCTCAGCCGCTACCACGCCAGATGTATCCGAGCCAGATATGGTGATGCGTCCCCATCTGTTGTGGAAAATGCCTAGCGATGCCGTGAAAGGCATGGAGCCAAAAGCATTTGTTGATTTCCAGAACGATGTGACCGCAAGCGATATCAAACTGGCAGTGCGCGAAGGGTATCATTCTGTTGAACATGTCAAACGTTATACCACCAACGGCATGGCGACCGATCAGGGCAAAATGTCCAATATCAATGCGCTTGGCATCCTGTCTGATCAATTGGGCAAGCCAATACCAGAAGTCGGCACAACGACCTTCCGTTATCCTTACACACCGACCACATTCGGGGCGATTGCCGGACGTGATATCAAAGGTCTGTTTGATACCCAGCGGTTGACCCGAATGGATGCCTGGCATCGCGCAAATGGCGCTGAATATGAACATGTCGGGCAATGGATGCGCGCATGGTATTACCCTCAATCCGGCGAAACCATGGAAGACGCGGTTAAGCGTGAGGTGAAAAAAACCCGGACACATGCCGGTATTCTGGATGCGTCTACGCTAGGTAAAATTGATATTCGCGGCAAAGACGCGGCGGAATTCCTTGATCGTCTTTACACCAATATGTTTTCGACATTAAAAATTGGCCGGTGCCGTTACGGGCTGATGCTCAAAGACGATGGCATGGTGATGGATGATGGCGTGACCACGCGGCTAGGGGAAAACCATTTCCACATGACCACAACAACTGGCGGTGCCGCCAATGTGCTGGGCTGGATGGAAGAATGGCTGCAAACCGAATGGCCGGAACTGGATGTTTACCTAACCAGCGTTACCGAAGAATGGGCAGTCACCACCGTAACCGGCCCTAATGCCCGCAAAATCCTTGAAGCGGCAGGTTGTTCGGTATCACTGGCGGATGATGCGTTTCCGTTTATGTCTTATCAGGATGCTAATCTGGCCGGATTACCGGTGCGGATATTCCGCATTTCCTTCACTGGTGAGCTTAGCTTTGAGATTAATATCAAGGCGCGTCACGGCATGGCGCTATGGCAACATCTGATGACGGCCGGTGCGCCATTCGGGCTAACGCCTTACGGGACAGAATCCATGCATGTTCTGCGGGCGGAAAAAGGCTTTATCATTGTTGGTCAGGAAACCGACGGATCGGTTAATCCGCATGATCTGGGGATGAGCTGGATTGTTTCCAAGAAAAAAACCGACTTCATTGGCAAACGTGCGCTTGAGCGGAAAAGCATGGCGCTGGATAACCGGAAGCAACTGGTCGGAATAAAAACCGAAGACCCGAAGATGGTTGTTCCCGAAGGCGCGCATGCTGTGCTTGATCCGCATCAATCCTATCCAATGGAAATGCTGGGGCAAGTCACTTCATCCTATTACTCGCCAAATCTGGGGCATTCTGTTGCCATGGCGTTGCTCAAGGGCGGCCATGCGATGAAAGGCCAGACTGTCTGGTTCCCAATGATTGATGGCAAAAAACCGATTAAGGCCGTCATTACTGATACTGTGTTTTATGACCCGAAAGGAGACCGGATCAATGGTTAGTTCAGCTGTATTGCCAGGTCGTTCCACCCTTGCTGACGTGGCGGCTATTCAACATCCTGTCCCGCAAGGATCAGCCGGAAAAATCATGATGCGGGAAACCGCCATCCATGACCTGATCAATTTGCGGTGCCAGCCAGACAATAAAAAAGCCAATGCACTGGTTAAAAAACTAACTAGCCATGCATTGCCGTCTGCTAATCAGTCGGTGCAGGCTGGTGACAGAACGATTATCTGGTTAGCCCCTGATGAGTGGCTGATCATGGCAGAAGCCGGTGCCGCCAGTACTATCATGGCGGATATGGAAACCGCCAAACTGGGGCATGTAGCCACAACTGAGGTCAGCAATGCTTATGGCATAATCTCCATTGATGGCAAATCAAGCCGTGACATGCTGGCCAAACATTGCGCGCTTGATCTACATGAAAGCGTCTTTACCAAAGGTACCGCTATTCAAACAATTATGGGTCATGCCGGCATTATCCTGATTGCTACCGGTGATAACAGCTTTAACATCATTGGCCGTGCCAGCTTTATGCCCTATCTGGTGGCGTTGCTGGCTGATGCCAGTGTTGAATATGGTTTTGAATACCGCCCTGCAAAATAGCCGGACAGTTTAAACATTTAGATA
>JABIWM010000011.1 GCA_018701255.1 Alphaproteobacteria bacterium
AGGCACGCGATCAAGCACGGCTTCTTCTGGTGATTGCGGAAGCGATGATGGTTTTCCCAGATGCGTCAGGTTTTCCATGTAGTTTTATCTCCATTCATGACAATTAAATATTAATTCAGGGGCATATTAATTCAGGCACACATTAATTCAGAGCAAACCTAATGCGAATGTGAGTGTGCATCTTTTAAATCTCTGGCTAATAATGTCACCGGAACACGTCCTGCTTTATCAAAAATCAGAGTGACAGAATAGCTGGTTTCAGCGGCAATTGGTTCTTTCAGTTGCATGAACATCAGATGATATCCCCCCGGCTCAAGCATCACATGTTCACCAGCGGGCAACGCCAAACCATCAATCAGCGGCCGCATCTGCATCACGTCATTAACCATGTTCATTTGATGTATCTCTGACTTACCGGCAAACGCCGCCTCAACCCCGATTAAACGGTCATCGAAATCACCATGATTATGTATCGTCAGATAACCGCCGGTCACCGGTTTATTGCCGATTGTTGCTTTCATCCACAAGTCATGCAACATCAGATGACCAGCCATGATGTCTTCTGCTTGTGCAAAGATTGCAACAGACATATTTGTCAGTAATATGAACAATATCGCAAGAAAACGTTTCTTCATTTTGTGACCTAACTTAAAATATGACATGTTAGCATGGTGGTTATAAGGCTATGATCCAGCTATGATTACAACCATATCAGCCAGATTAGTACCACTAGCACCCGGCCGAAACAAGCCTCCACTCTGGTCTAAATAATTCCAGACATCATGCCGCAGTAATGCCTGTTTAGCGCTGGCAATATCTAGCGGCATCTGGCTGTCCAGTATTGCACCGGCGGCATCTGTTGGCCCATCTCTGCCATCGGTTCCGGCGGCAAGGATAAGCCACGGCATATCCGACCCCTGCATAGCAGTTTTAAAGGCCAGCGCAAAGGCCAGCGCCAGTTCTTGCGAACGTCCGCCTAACCCGTGATCATGTGGCAATGTTACCACTGTTTCACCGCCGGTTATTCCGATGACCGTTTTGCCCGCCTGATTTACCGCTGATATGGTTGCTTCTGCCAGACATTCTGCCATCACGCTTGCTTCTCCGGATAGCCGGGGATACGCAATAATTTGCGGGGCTTGTGCTTTACTATGTTGATCATTTCCAGCAAACAGTGATGACAATATATCCGGGATGACTCCGGCGTGGATCAACTGTTTGTTGCTGGCCAGAATATGGCTATCAATTTTATCGCATAACGGATGATCCGGCGATAGCGGCGGTGTCATGCGGCCGTCAGCATATTGTTTATGTAAATCAGCCACCCACCATAGATCAGCCATGCCAAGCGTATCTATCAAGGCCAGACTTTCAGATACCGGCATCGGGTCTGGTGCCATAATGCCACTACCAATAGATGATAGCTGATCATTTTCGACATCAGAAATAATGAACTGGGTGATCTGTGCCGGCGCCGCCATTGCCGCTAGTCGCCCGCCCTTGATTTGCGATACCAGACGTCTGATCGCATTTATTTGATGAATATCACCGCCACTAGCCAGCAAGCGTGCATTCAGCTCAATTTTATCGTCAAGCGTCAATGGCGGATGCGGAGCTACCATTAGCGCCGATGCACCGCCACTTAACAATACCAGCAAATGATCAGCATCATTCAACGACTGGCATAATGCCGCCGCCTGTTGTCCGGCTATTAAGCTATTCTGATCCGGAACCGGATGCGCGGATGGTATCAACGGCCAGTCATGTGCATCATTATGATCATCAGATGGCGCAATAATAAGCGCCTTATCACGGGCAACACGCACCCCGTTATCATAAGCCGATTGCGCCATGCCGCGTGCCGCCTTACCAACCGCAAGCACGGCAGAAATATCAGCAATGTTTATCTGTGATAATGCGCGACTAACCACATGATCAGCCTGACCTGTTGCAACGACATTATCATAGAGCGCAACCGCTATCTGACGCCAGTCGGCTAGCATTGGCTTAGCGTTGATGTGATTTGAGCATCCGCGCCATGGCAACAATGTTTTCTGCCATTCGGGTTGATGCCGCGTCAATCATCTGGCCGTCATACATCACCGCGCCAGCACCGGCGGCCTCGGATTCTTCCAGTGCTTTAATCATGGCTTCGGCACGGGCAATAGCATCTGCATCAGGCGTGAAAGTCGCATTGGCCAGCGCAATCTGTGATGGATGGATTGCCCATTTTCCCGCCATGCCTAACGCCCGCGCGCGTTTTGCCACTACCATATAGCCGTCCGGATCATTGAAATCACCGTAAGCGCTATCCATTGGCACAACCCCGTTGGAATGACAGGCAGCAACCATAGCCGATAGCGGATAATGCCAGATATCCCCCGGATAATCCGGTATTGCACCGCCAATAGATATGGTGGGTGAACGTATCGTTGCGGCATAATCACCAGCCCCGAAATGCAATGCTTCTAGCCGGTGTGCGCCAATATAGCGATTATAGCCGGCAATATCATTGATGGCCATAACGCCGGCCGCGCTTTCAATCAGGCCTTCCATGGTAATGATCCGATCCAGCCCCATCATCCGGCAAGTCTGGGTAATGATCACATCAGCGGCATAAAGATCAGCACGGCATCCCACTTTCGGGATAATGATGGTGTCTATATATGCGCCTGCTTCTTTTATTAGAGTAGTGATATCTTCGGTTGTCCATGCGGTATCCAGTCCGTTTACCCGCACCGAAACCGATTTGCCAGCCCCGCGCCAATCATGTGATTTCAAGGCTTCAATTGCCAGATGGCGTGCCTCCACCTTGGCATTAGGTGCTACCGAGTCTTCGAGATCAAGGAACACGGCATCAGCATCAGATATGGCGGCCTTAGCCATCATTTTTGCCGAAGAAGCCGGACTTGATAACAGACACCGGCGCAAACGCGCGCTTGGGGCAGGAATAGAAAGATGTGACATAAAATGATCCCGTCAATATGCAATTCGATTTTGCATTATGACAGGATCATCTGTTGTATGGCAAGTTTTACCAGCCAGTAATATTAATAATTCTCTGTGCCATAGGCGCATGTTTTGCCAATTCCTGAACAGATAAATCATCTGCCCGGAATGTTCCCCATGATGCTATTTCCGCATCCGGTACAACATTAGGGTTTACCGGATATTCGTAATTAGTACTGGCATAAACACGCTGGGCTTCGGGCTGTGATAACCATTCCAGAAACGCGACCGCTTCATCATATTTTTCGCTGCTTTCCAGAATAGCCGCACCGGTAATATTGACGTGCTGGCCATGATCATCATCGCCCTGATTGAGAAACACGATACGGATTGATTTTGCCCATTCCTGCTGTTCGGTTTTTTTCAAATTAAACTTCATCAACCCATAGTAATATGTATTCATCAATGCCACATCACAAAGTCCGGCATGAATAGCACGGGCTTGCGCCCGGTCATTACCTTGCGGTTTGCGTGCCAGATTGGCAACCAGTCCTTCTGCCCATTCCTGCGCGGCTTCGGCACCATTATGCGCAATGATTGACGCAAGCAGAGCCCGATTATACGGATGGCTTCCCTTACGGGTACAAATCCGCCCACGCCAGCGTGGATCAGCCAAATCTTCGATCTGTTTCAGCTCATCCGGATCAACCCGATCAGCAGAAACAACCGCCACCCGCGCCCGCACCGATAACCCAAACCAGTGGTGGTCTTCGTCACGCCATTTTGCAGGAATATTTGTTGTTAGGATGGATGAGTCAACAGCCGTAAATATATGCAGTTTATCCAGTTCCGATAGCCGTGATATATCGGTCGTCAAGACCATATCAGCCGGTGTGTTATCGGCTTCTGCTTCCAGCCTTTGTGCCATGCCGTCAGACAAATGCAGCACCTTAAACGATATCCCTGTTTCATCCGTATAAGCATCAAGCAATGGCTGAATAAGTTGTGGGTTTCTGGATGAATAGATATTCAAAGTTTCGGCTTTAGCTGTCCGGATTAGCCCGGCACCAGCAATAAGGAATGCCGCTGATAATATCAAAATAACGCATAAGCGGC
>JABIWM010000101.1 GCA_018701255.1 Alphaproteobacteria bacterium
CTAATCTACATTTACATGATTAGCACCTTTAATCTTAATAGATGAAAGTTAATTATTCATTAAAGATATTAATGCCTTTGTAATGGGGGTATGCGTGTCCCTCTAGAATATCAGCGCACCAGTCGCCATCCACATCACAAATGGCCACCTTCTGCACCCCATACTGAGCATTGGCTGGTGTTCCGATAAATGGCTGAGCTCCATTGAGCACCAAACCAATACCAACAACTCAGATACCTACGATAAAAAATTTGCTTTTAATGTAACCAGAGTTTATTTACTCATCCCCATTTCTTTTAATTGATTGGCTGTATCCAAAATGCTTTCTTCAACATTTCTGCCTTTCCAACCAAGTACTTTTCGTGCCTTATCAGCAGAAGTGTAACGTTCATCACCTATGAGTTGAGACATTTGCCTCGTGGTAGCATCAAAGAGTCCAAATACCTTTACTAGCCAGTTGGGCATAACTTTTGTAGGTGCTTTTTTAAAGCCTGCTTCTCTTAGAGTTCTGCAAAGATCAACAAACCAGTACTCTTTCTCACAAATAATGAATCTCTCACCTGCTGCCTTGTTATTTTCCATAGCTAAGATATGTGCTTTAGCTACATCTCTCACATCTACAAAGCCAATATGAAGCCTTGGTGCAGCAGGAACTTTTCCTACTAGAATTTGTCTAACAAACTCATTGGAAGTTCCTATGTCATTGGTAAGTGTTGGCCCTAATACAGCAGAGGGATTAATAACGCTCAATTCCGTTTTCTTTTTACTAGTTTGATTTGAAATCAGCTCCCAAGCTAATTTCTCTGCCAGTGCTTTACTTTTGTAGTACGCAGATGTTTTGGCATGGTTAGTATCTGTCCAGTCTTCTTCTGAATAAACAGTTTTACCATCATGTGTATCGGTAATAGCCGCAACAGATGACGTAAGTACTACTCTTTTCACACCCTGCTTAATAGCGGCATTTAAAACATGACGGGTTCCATCAACAGCTGGTTTTATGAGTTTATCTTCGTGTTTTGGAATTCCAACAATAAATGGTGAAGCAACATGTAATACATAATCACAGCCTTTTAAAGCCTCATCCCATCCATCTGGGTTAAGTAAGTTTGCTTCACAAAGTTCAAATTTGCCTACATCTCTTCCACATTTTAAAAGAGCTTCTTCAATCTCGTCACGTCTTAGAAGAGAGCGGACAGTTCCTCTAACTTTATAACCATCAGCAAGGAGTTGTTCGATACAATGTAAGCCAATATATCCTGATGCACCTGTAACTAGAACTTTTGGCATAAATCCCTCCATTAATAATTTACAAATATACATTAATTGTCAAACTGTCAATTGACAGGAATGTTTAATCTAATATTCTTAAGACATGTACATAACTGATGAACAAATAGCTGATTTTGCATGGCAACAATTCTGCAAATATGGCCTCAATAAAACAACTATGTCTGACATAGCCAATAGCGCAAGCATATCCCGGCAATCCCTTTATAATCGGTTTCAGAACAAGGATGAGTTACTGAGGTTAGTAGCAAGACTTTATTTTAAGAAAAATTTATTGCGTTGTAATGAGGCTTTACAGAATAAGAGTAAATTAGAAGATATCCTTGATACACTTATCCAATTCTTCATTATTGAGGTATGGAAGACAGTAAAATCATTGCCTGAAGGTGATGATTTAGAACAATCCCCTCACGAAATCATTTCAGAAGAAGTTCAAGTAGCTACAAATGAAAAGATAGCTTTGATTTCAAATGTGTTAAACAAACACCTAAACTACAACGCAGCGCAAAAAGAAACTGCTAATGATATTGCCAAGTATTTTTGTGCTTCTGCGAGTGGTATTAAGTCGTTAGCAAAGGATGAAGCTGAGTTGCTTCGACTTAGTAAAACACTAAAGTTATCTGTAGAAAGTTTGATAACTGGTATTACATAAAAATATTGATTGCTAAAGTGAGATAGCACGGTAGGTGATGTTGTACTTATTCTCTATAGGGCAGTTAACTGTATTCATTGCCTATATAATCTCAGATTATGCGCTTAAGTAACAGAGGTATGCAAGGGACGAAAGGAGCGTTTACGTATTACATACAGTGGCTGTTACACAGATTGGGCATAGATACTGAAGCAGTTATAATGAGGCGTAACAATAAATATTGTCACTTTGAACTCTTAACCGTAATTTTAAGCAGCTTTAGTAACCCCCATCATTCTCCAAAAAGGATTTACTCAACCGTAAATGGGGCTGGGAAGTTTGTTATGAATTCATCATCCGCCATAATTGTCATAATGCCAGATTCAATAACGGCACCAGCTTGTCTTCTCTGTTCTGTTAGTTCTTCATTTGCACCAAAGGATTGCAGGGCTTCTAAATCTGGAAATTTCATAATGGTATGAAGTTTAGTGGGGTCATCTTTCTGCACTCCAGCAAAAAGCATGACCATTCCCATCTCTTCCATACGGTCTTGATTTTTCTTAACCATTGACTTCCAAGTGCCAAAACCCTTTGTAATTGTTATTTCACCTTTCACTAAAACAGCCATTATAGTTTATCCTTCCATACAGTTTAAAAATTATGACGTTCTTCCAAGTTTGAATATCTATCACTCTCAGAGATAATCCACTCTACGTCAACCGCCTCTGTTGGAAAGCTGAATATTATTTCACAAAAACAATGGTTTGATGACGTCAAAACTTCTGACTTTGCTTCAGATATTCCAAAGTGACCATGGATTGTCTACAAAAATAAAGGGTGGATAAGCCTAGAAGATTGGCTAACCCCCGCTATAAATTGTCAGGGCATGGCATTATTGTTACAGCCATAATCCTCATCTTGGTGTGACATTCTTTGGGTAGGTCACAGGGTAGGTCTTTGATGCATCTTGACGGTGCATCCAGTGTGTGGGATTCTAGGCATAGCTTCAATCGAGGTTGCCAGCTGGTACACACACACGGAACCAATACCGCCCTTGGGCACCACTTCTTCATGTATATCACTGAAATGGTCGCATTAATCGTGCTAGCAGGGTCACGTGGCGTATATGTTGACGTACAATCAATCCTTAAATATCCGTGTTCCTGCCCAGTCTTATTAGCTCCAGTCTTATTAGCCCCGGCTTTTTAACGCCATTCATCCAAATATGTAACTCACCGTCTGTCTTATGCAGTATAGTTTTCATGAACATTTAGTAAAACCAACTGATAGATAAATTGCTTTTGTAGCAGGTTAATTTATTTTTAAATGCGCCGTTAACAACACCAGAGGAGAATATATATTATGAGTAAATACGTTATTGACCAACCTGATGTTACGGCCATACCGGTTCGTGGTTCTGATAAAACTTTTCCAATACGCCGTATTTACTGCATTGGCAGAAATTATGCCGCGCACACGATTGAAATGGGCGGTGATCCTAACCGCGAAGAGCCTTTTTTCTTTCAGAAGAATGCCCAGAATGCCGATACGACCGGGACGTTCCCCTACCCACCGGAAAGTCAGGATGTGCATCACGAAGTGGAAATGGTTGTTGCCTTAAAAGGCGGCGGCAAGAATATTTCTGTGGATGACGCGCTAAGCTATGTTTATGGCTATGGCGTTGGTATTGATATGACGCGCCGTGATCTGCAAGGTGTAGCCAAAGACCAGCGTCGCCCGTGGGAGCCCGGTAAAGCATTTGAGCGTTCAGCGCCAATGAGTGAGATTGTACCCGTTTCTGATATCGGCCATCCTGATGCTGGCCGCATTACTCTTAGCGTCAATGGTGACTTGCGCCAAGAAGGTGATCTGGGGCAGATGATCTGGAAAGTGGCAGAACAAATCGCTTATCTGTCGCGGTTTTATGATATCGCCGCGGGTGATGTGATCATGTCCGGAACCCCGTCTGGTGTTGGCCCGGTGCAGAAAGGCGACGTGATGCATGGTGAAATCGAAGGAGTTTGTGAGCTAACCACGAAGGTTACCTGATAAAGCCGGTTTTTTGCCATTATTGACGTGAATTAATCATATAGCTCCATCACCTTGTGGAAAGACTCTCTGGTTTTCATCAAGGCGTGATGCTCACACAGTTTAGCGTAATGATTAACGTCTACGCCATCGGCCTTTAGCCAACGAAAAATCAGCGCCAGATAGGGGTCACATATGGAGTAATGCTGCCCTAAAACATAGGGTCCTTTGAAATAATGCGCTTCAATCATTCGGGCACATTCCGCCATATTTTCCCCGACCTTGGCCGTCATGGCGGCTTCTGCTTCTGCGCTGTTAACCCACCGATTACCACGATGCTTATGGGCGTGCGCCACATGCACGGTTGATGCTAGATACATATTGAACGATTGTGCTTCTGCTAACAGATAAGGGTCGCCGGGCGCGAGGCATTTATCCGGATATCTTTGCGCAATATAGAGAAGAATAGCAGGGTTTTCTGTCAGAACACCATGCTCTGTCTGTAACGCCGGAACGCGGGCTTTGGGGTTTATCCGAAGAAAAGCATCCGAGTTTTGCTCTTTGCTTTCAAAGTCGACCTCAATGGATTCAAATTGTGCATCTGCATCAAACAAAAGCATGTGAGGCGCAAAAGCGCATGAACGGCGCGAATAAAATAGTTTCATCTTTTTCTCCTGCTTGAACCATTATAAACACAGCTATCACCAACTCACCTCAAAAAAATATCCCGCGGATGAAACCAGAACAAAACGTGAGGAATTCTATTAACTCACAAGGTAACGAAAGATGCATTGTCATTGACCTCTAATCATTTTGCTCCAACTTATGTGACTAGGAAATAATATAAAAATGCGGATACGCTGATTTACATGTTAAATCATATATTCGTGTTTCTTTATATAATGATTAGTTAAATCTGTATGGATTGGGATCAATATGAGTTTAGACTTAAAACGAATTATTTATGTTTCGGAACGTACAGATGTTTCAAATGCAAATTTGCAGAAAATTATTGCTTCCTCCAGAAAAAACAACCCGCAAGTTGAAGTGACCGGATGTCTGGTATCGGGAATGAATTCATATCTTCAATTACTAGAAGGCTCTGATGCATCCGTAGATCAGCTTTATTTAAAGATTAGTAAAGACACAAGACATGCGAATATCAAAATCCTGAATGAAGAAAATATTCAAAACAGATTATTCACGTCATGGTCAATGCGGCTTGACCCGTTTAATAATTTAATGTGGGCAGACGAAGACATTAGTGCCGGAAACTTCCTGAACATTAGCGAGGCCAATGCAAAAAACATATTTACCCGAATACACGAACAGGGTAGAGCCATTTTCTAAATCCGGTTCACGAACAGACATGGATGAACACAAGCCCATATATCAACAGCTTTTGATTAGCCGCCAGTAACGCTCATATGGCGTGATACTGCTGGGGCGTTGTGATCGCGGTCGATGATAAAATCATGGCCTTTGGGTTTACGGCCAATGGCCTCAGCGATAGCGGCATCCAGTGCTTCGGTGCCGCCTTCGCGCATCGCATCACGCAGATTTGCGCTATCATCCTGCCCCAGACACATATACAGCATGCCGGTACAGGTCAGCCGGACACGGTTGCAACTCTCGCAGAAATTATGCGTTAGCGGCGTGATAAAACCAAGCTTCTGGCCAGTTTCGGCAATCCGCACATAACGCGCAGGGCCGCCAGTGCGATAGGGGATTTCCTGCAAGGTAAAGCGGCGACTTAGCTGGGCGCGAACCATTGACAGCGGCAAGTATTGATCCAGTCTGTCCTCACCGCCGATATCACCCATGGGCATGACCTCAATGATAGTCATATCAATCCCATGATCACCGCACCATGCCAGCATATCCGCCAGCTCATCTTCGTTAGTGCCTTTCAGCGCGACGGTATTAAGCTTGATTTTCAAACCGGCGGCTTGGGCGGCTTTGATGCCATTCAAGACCTGCGCCAGATCACCCCATCGGGTAATCTCTCTGAACTTGTCGGGATCAAGCGTATCAACCGACACATTCAACCGGCGCACGCCAGCATCATAAAGCATATCCGCCATTTTATAGAGCTGGCTTCCGTTAGTGGTAATGGTCAGCTCATCCAGATTGCCCTTTTTCACCTCAGCCCCCAGATTGCGGATAAGCGAGATAATATTGCGGCGCACCAACGGCTCACCACCAGTCAGCCGGATATTGCGCGTGCCAACAGCCATGAACCGCCGGCATAATGTTTCGGTTTCCTCAAGCGTCATCAATTCGGCTTTCGGCAGAAAGGTCATGTCTTCGGCCATGCAATACACACAGCGAAAATCACAGCGATCTGTAACCGATACACGCAGATAGGTTATCGGCCGACCAAACGGATCAAGGATAGGTGATATAGGTGAACTCATATCAGAAAATTAGCCTAATTTTCCGATAAAAGAAACACTGATTTATTGCGCTTGGATGACTTTCGCCGTCACAGGCCAGAAAGCTTGGCAATGCCGAGTGCGGATTCGCCTGCACATGCGTAAATCACATAGACATCTGTGCCAGAATCAAAAATACATGGATCACGCAATGCGCGTTCGCGTGGTTTGGCAATGCCGATATCTGATGCGGTAATCGGGCAATCGGTGCCTTCCCATTCCTGTTCGGGTTCAAGCAGGGCGCATGTGCTTTCTGCTGTCCAGTCCAGCCATGGCCGGGTCAAATCAATGCACGAATATAACAGCTTTTCTGGCGCGTCACCAATCCGTGTCCAGATCACATGCAATTGATGACCACGGAGAAGCACCGCCGCGTGCCGATGCCCAGACGGAAATGCCCAGCCGCCAAGCAAAAAATCACCATCATCTGTTTGGCGCATAAATTGCCCGCCAAGTGCCAGAGCATAAGTGATGTCTTGATAGGTGAATACCCGTAAATAGGTTTGATTGATCCGGCGTGGATGCACTGTCCAGTCCAGCCCGTCATAGGAATAGGCAGAAAGCGAGCGTTGCACCCCGTCATGATCAAGCCCGTGAAAATACATCCTGATCTGACGCTGTTCATGATCAATATGCACATCTGGTGATGCAATATGCGGATATAGCCCCGACACACCACGCGCCACCGCCCATTGGGGTTCGGCCACATCAGGTTTCTGCAATGGCAACGGCGTTTCTGGCAATGACAGCACCCCTTGCGAATGGATACGCCAAGGCCCTGACAAATCATCGGCCGTAGCCAGCCGGATATGGTCGCCGTGATGATGGGCAAAATACAGATAATACCGGCCATGCCGTTTGGGAAGCCACGCCGGTGCCGCGATAAGCGACGGGCCATTGATATTGCCGCCTAGTTGATGCTGTTGGCGGATATCACAAATCGGATTATTAGGTAATCGATACGCGATCAGCGGCATAGTAAGCGGCATAGTAAAATGACCTCACCTATAATAAGGACTATCTTTGATCATAACATATCCTATATTAATATAGTTCGTCACGGGACTTAATCGGTGATCATTTTTTCGTTTTTGTAAGTATGTTTTATGGTGAAATTGAAACCGCTGGAAATTCTCATGGCTCTGATGGTGCCATTGGTATGGGGCATGGGGTTTGTCTTTGCCAAAGGTGCGATTAATCACTTTCCACCCATTTTGCTGATGGCATTCCGCTTTGCGCTCACCGCCATGGTTCTGGTCTGGTTTGTTACTGTTCCTTATGGAAATCTCAAAAACATATTCAACGTTGCTATTGTTGCGGCGGCGATACAATACAGCCTGACTTTTACCGGATTGGCCGGTCTGGAAGCAGGCCTTGCTTCGCTGGTCGTGCAACTGGAAGTACCGTTCCTTGTTCTGCTTGGCGCATTGGTTTTAAAAGAAAATCCCGGATTGCAGAAATGGGCTGGCATCATCATTTCATTTTTGGGCGTGGGATTAATGACACAGCAGAATGCACTTAGCGGCAGTCTGGGGTCTGTATGTCTGGTCGTGGCCGGATGCTTTGTCTGGGCATGCGGGCAAGTCATGATCCGAAAGCTGAAAGACATTGGCGGATTACAGGTCACGGCATGGGTTGCGGTTTTTGCTACTCCGCAATTATTCATCATGTCTGCTATTTTTGAAACTGGTCAGATAACGGCGATACAGAACGCTAATCATACGGTCTGGTTAACGGTTATATATCTGGGGCTGGTGATGACATGCTTTGGGTATTATCTATGGAATACGCTGATCCGGCGGCATGATGTCGGAACAGTTGCGCCTTTTCTTCTCCTGCTTCCGCTGTTTTCGCTGATGGGTGGAATGCTGTTTCTGGGGGAAGAACCCACCGCTGACAAATTGCTTGGCGGGGTGGTCATATTGCTTGGCGTAGCAATCATTACGATAAACCTGCGGCATTTTATAAATAGGAAATCACCATCAGATTAGATAGAATTTGATGCCATGATATAAGGAGAATAATATATGCTTAGAAATGACCAGTTAGCGGAATGGGATCGCGAAAACTTCTTTCATCCATCCACCCATTTAGGTGAATTTGCCAGAGGCGAGCTTGCACATCGGGTCATTGCGGGTGGCACAAATTGCCACATAGAAGATCGTGATGGTAATCGCCTGCTTGACGCTTTCGCGGGTTTGTATTGTGTGAATGTTGGGTATGGCCGCGAAGATATCGCTGATGCTATTGCTAAACAGGCCAAAGAGCTGGCCTATTATCATGCCTATGTCGGTCACGGGACTGAGGCCAGTATAACGCTTGCCAAAATGGTCATGGATCGCGCACCAGAACATATGAGCCGTGTTTATTTCGGGCTGTCCGGCTCTGATGCCAATGAAACCAATATCAAGCTGATCTGGTATTATAATAATATTCTTGGACGGCCGGAAAAAAAGAAAATTATCTCACGCTGGCGTGGCTATCACGGGTCTGGATTAATGACAGGATCGCTCACCGGATTAGAGCTGTTCCATAAAAAATTTGATCTGCCATTAGCACAGGTCATTCATACCGAAGCACCGTATTATTACCGCCGTGCCAATCTGGATCAAACCGAAGAAGCCTTTGTTGCGCATTGCGCCAATGCTCTGGAAGAACTGATCATAAGCGAGGGCGCGGATACCATTGCGGCCTTTATTGGTGAGCCTATGCTGGGAACCGGAGGAATTGTGCCGCCACCTGCGGGTTACTGGGCGGCTATTCAGGCGGTGTTGAAAAAATATGATATCCTGCTTGTCGCGGATGAAGTGGTAACCGGCTTTGGCCGGCTTGGCTCAATGATGGGATGTGACCATTACGGGATGGAAGCTGATCTGATGACAATTGCCAAGGGTCTGACGTCTGCCTATGCCCCGCTTAGCGGTTCTATTGTTAGCAAGAAAATGTGGAAAGTGCTGGAACAGGGTACTGATGAAAACGGCCCGATTGGGCATGGCTGGACATATTCCGCGCATCCTATCGGGGCGGCCGCCGGTGTTGCTAATCTTAACCTGCTGGATGAACTTGATCTGATTACAAATAACCGGGTTGTTGGCGGGTATTTGAAAAAAACAATGACAGATGCGCTGGGTGATCATCCACATGTTGGCGAGATACGTGGCGAAGGCATGATTTGCGCCGTTGAGCTGGTCAGGGATCGTGATAACCGCGTCTTTTTTGATCCGGCTGATAAAATTGCCCCTCAAATAGCAGCATCCATGGCCAGTCACGGGGTGATTGCCCGCGCCATGCCGCAAGGTGATATTATGGGCTTTGCGCCGCCATTTTGCCTGACTAGGCAGGAAGCAGACCAGATTGTGGAAACAATGGTAAAAGCGGTAAAATCAACGCTGGGTTAAGTCTGGCAGATATTCAGACAGGCCAGTGGGCAATCAGATAGGCGATATGGATATAGTGAAATGACAATGATACAAACACAGAAATTATCTGGAAAATCAGTCTGGAAAGCCGCAGATTTTGATCATGACAACAGCTGGCTTTATCATTTGACCAAATCGGATATTGCGGTTTTTGATCAGCTCCTGACCACATTAGCAGAACGTCATATATCATTTCCGGATATGACCAAGGCCGATATATCTCTGGCCGGTGAAACCGGCGCGGCGGTTGGTGAATTGCTGGATAAAATTTCAGCTGAGCTGGAACATGGCCGGGGATTTGCCCTGTTGCGTGGCCTGCCTGTCCACCGGTATAGCGAGGCGGATTTGAACACGCTGTTTTATGCTATCGGATTATATATGGGGCAACCTGTTTATCAAAACCCCAGAGGTGATTTGCTGGGTCAGGTGATGAATGTCGGGGATGTGACCAAAAAAGACACGCGGGTATATGAAACGAATTTATATCTTCCCTATCATACAGACCCGTCTGATGTGGTCGGGCTTTTATGTGTGCGCAAAGCCAAAGCTGGCGGCATGAGCAGTCTGGTCAGCGCCGCCGCCATTTATAATGCTATTCTGGAACGTCAGCCGGAATTGCTTGGTATCTATTACCGGCCATTTTGCTACGCCCATCTGGGGGGTGATAATATGTCGCCGATTTTCAGTTTCCATGATGGCAAGCTGAGTTGCCGGTATTTGCGGCAATATATAGAGCTGGGATATGAGCAAATGGGCATCCCATTATCGCGCATCGAAACCGAAGCGCTGAATCTGTTTGATGATATTATGATGGCGGCTGAAATGCGGATTGATATGATGATGGAGCCGGGCGATATCCAGTTTGCCAATAATTATGCAGTCCTTCATTCGCGCACGGCTTTTGATGATCATTTTGATCTGGATTTGCGCCGGAAAAAGCTACGGCTATGGCTGAAAATGGAACATGCCAGAACATTAGCGCCGGATTTTCCGGGACGTAACGGATTTTCCTGATCTGCCTTTATATGATCATATTCATGGCGGTATCACGGCCAGATATATAGGCGCCATGACAAGTGCCATAATGGGCGATGCTCGCCGCTTCACCAGCAAAGAATAATGTTTCATCCACGGAATTCATTAATGCCTGACGCATATCTGCCGCACCGGGGCGGGCATATGAATATGATCCCAACGTCCACGGATCACCGCCCCAAGCGGTAGTGATTACGCCTGTCATGTGTTTCATGATGTTATTGCCATAAAGATGGGTCATGGTTTGTCTGGCATAATCGGTAAGCGCGGCCGTTCCCTGTTTTTCCAGATATTCGCCAAGACTGCCGCCAGCAAAGATAATGGCCTGCTGATGCGTGCCTGCTTTGCCTCTGGGGGTTATGTTTATATCGGTTGATCCAATGAACGCATTGTCGCCGGATGTATCCGGATCAGGACAGGCCACATGCCATCCGGCCATATCATCAGAAAACGTATCTGGCGCAAAAGACATACCGATCTTGTTCAACACCCCGCAAGGCAGATCAGTAACCGCATTCATCACAGTGTCAGGCAGATCAGGGGTAAAGCGGATCATCCCCGATGCAAGAATAGCGGTCGAAACAGTAATCAGGACTTTTCCAGCTGTCAGAGTGCCTTTGCCGGTTGTCACATTAATATGGTCTTTTTTGCACTCGATATGGCTAACCGC
>JABIWM010000012.1 GCA_018701255.1 Alphaproteobacteria bacterium
CCACAGATGGACGTATGTTTAAGGGTGATGGCCGTTTCACAGACGCATTGCTAGCCGCGCTTCCCTTCTCGCTGACTGATGCACAAAAACGTGTCATCACAGAAATCAATGCTGATCAGGTTTCCGATCACCGGATGCTTCGGTTATTGCAAGGCGATGTTGGTGCCGGTAAAACACTGGTCGCATTAATGGCCATGCTGAAAGTCATTGAAACAGGCGCACAAGCCGCGATTATTGCCCCGACAGAGGTATTGGCCAGACAGCATCACCAATCAATTAACCGGATGCTGGAACCGCTGGGACTTAAGGCTTATTTGCTCTTGGGACGGATGAAAGCCCAAGAAAAAAGAGAAGCACTGGAAGCTATCGAAAATGGTGAAGCCGCGCTAATTATTGGCACACATGCGTTAATTTCTGATCAGACGGTGTTTCATGATCTGGGGTTAGTAGTTATTGATGAACAGCATCGCTTTGGTGTTCGGCAACGTCTGATCCTTGGCCAGAAAGGCAAAGCGGTTGATGTTTTGCTGATGACAGCCACGCCAATCCCGCGCACGCTTGCCATGACGGCCTATGGTGATCTCAACACGTCTATACTGGATGAGAAACCGGCAAACCGCCAGCCTATCGTGACCACAGCCATGCCAATTGAAAAAATGGACGATATCATTGAACGGCTAAAAACAACCATATCAGCAGATAAGCGCGCTTACTGGATTTGCCCATTAATCGAAGAATCGGACGTGCTGGATATCGCGGCCGCCGAGGAACGGTTTATCCATCTGTCGGCGGCACTGCCTGAATGTCAGCCGGTTCTGGTGCATGGCCGCATGAAAACAGATGAACGCGAAGAAGCTATGGAACAGTTCCGGACAGGACAATCACAATTGCTGATCGCGACCACGGTTATTGAGGTTGGCGTTGATATCCCCGAAGCCAGCATCATGATTATCGAATCCGCTGAACGCTTTGGACTGGCACAATTGCATCAGTTGAGAGGGAGAGTAGGCAGAGGTTCTGAAAAATCATCATGCGTGCTGTTATACAACGCCCCGATAAGTGATGTGGCAAAATCACGGTTGAATATCATGCGCGAAACAAATGACGGCTTCCGCATCGCCAGCGAAGATTTGCGCTTACGCGGCCCCGGCGAAGTATTAGGCAGGCGACAATCCGGTGATCCTGAATTTATGCTGGCTGATCTGGCCTATCATGATGACCTGCTGGCCATGGCACATGATCATGCGCAGGATATTATTTCAAAAGACCCCATGCTTGAACATATGGAACACGAGGCCATGCGTATTCTGATGGCATTATTTGAACGTGATAAAGCGGTTACATATCTTGCTGGTGGGTAAATATAAAACCAAATAATTCGTTTTATATCAATAATTTATCTAACGACCTTTAGATATTTTATCAAGCGATACGGGCTTGCGTTCAGGGTTAGGATCAGCAGGGGTTACAATACCGCCAGATACAACCATTTTCACCGCTTCCTCAACGCCCATATCAAGCACAAAAACCTCATCCCGCTTAAAGAAAAGCAGAAAACCAGAGGTAGGATTAGGGGTCGTTGGAACAAAGACATTGATCAAATCTTCTTTGGAAAGCGATTGCACCTCACCTTTGGTTGTTCCTGTCACAAAACCAATAGCCCAGATACCGCGGCGTGGATATTCAACCAGTACGACTTCGCGAAACGCATCAGACTGGCTTGCCATAATCGTTTCAAGAACCTGTTTTGACGCGCCATATAATGACCGCACCACTGGCAGACGATTGGTAATGCTGTCAAAAATAGAAAGCAAAAACCGCCCCAGAATTCCAGCGGTTAACGCTCCGATTAAAATAAATCCAATAGCCGCAATAACCAGTCCAAAACCCGGCAATGGGAAGCCAGCGTAATTTTGGGGGTCAAGCCATGCAGGTAACAACCCACCCACCTGATCATCAATAAAGGTGATCAGCGACCATGTCACATAAAGCGTTAACGCCAATGGAGCGGTGATTAGTATTCCAGAAAAAAACCAACGTCTAAGCTGATTAAGCATGCGATGACTCATCAATTATCTCAATATCTAAGGTCTAGCATCAATTTCAACAGATTGGTAGAATGATCTTGCCAATTTAAACATTTCATCACCAAGATAAGGCAAAATTATGTCACCACAACAAAATATACGGCAAAAAGCAGATATGGCTACGGCTGTGCTTGCGCTTGTGGATATCATGCAAACATTGCGTGATCCGGAACATGGCTGTCCGTGGGATATCGAGCAAACCCATGAAAGCATTGTCCCCTACACCATAGAAGAAGCTTATGAAGTGGCCGATGCCGTCGCAAAAGGCAATCCTGATGATATTCGTGATGAGCTTGGTGATCTGTTATTACAAATTGTTTTTCAGTCACAAATTGCCAGCGAAGGCGGCCGATTTGATCTGACAGATGTGGCCAATAGCATCTGCCAGAAAATGATTAACAGACATCCGCATATTTTTACCGCCAATGCCGTTGATGATGCGGCCGCTGTCCGTGAG
>JABIWM010000013.1 GCA_018701255.1 Alphaproteobacteria bacterium
CCTGACCAGTTGCTATCGCCAGATATGATGGGCGATGATTTGGAAGAATGGATGCTGGAAAGCACGATGCTCAAACGGTCATTCCGTGTGGTGGCAACGATTGCCGGATTACTGGAAAAACGTCTGCCGGGGGCGGCAAAAACCGGCCGCCAGATGACCATTAATTCTGATCTGATATATGATGTTCTGTTGCGGCATCAGCCTGATCATATTCTGATCAGAGCCACCCGACACGAAGCGGCGCGCGGGTTGACGGATATTCGCCGGCTGGGTGATATGCTGATGCGGTTTTCCGGCAAGTTGAAAGTTAAGCATCTGAACCGTGTGTCACCGCTAGCTTTGCCGCTGATGCTAGAAGTCGGGCGTGAGCTGATCACGTCTTCGGCTGTTGAAGACGCGCTGGCTGAGCTGGAACAGGAACTCTTGTCTGAAGCAATGAAAGATGATAACGACGCGATATCTGATCCTCACCTTTTACAGCCGCATTTGATCTTATGACTGCTTCTTCGTTCTGTTCTTTTACCCGCGCGGCCATCCCTATGCTGGCTTATGCTGATGGGTCATTATTTATCCCCCATGAGCGGCTATTGGTATTTTCTGATCTGCATCTGGAAAAAGGCCGTGCCATGGCTGGCCATGCGCCTTTGCCAGAAATGGATACCGATACCACGCTGGCGGATATGCAGACAGCAATCACCCGCGATAACCCCGACCGTGTTCTGTTCCTTGGTGATAGCTTCCACCGGAGCCAGATGGCATCCAGCCTGCCAGCCCGTCACCGTACCGCCTTACATGATATGCTATCCGGCCGTGAGGTGATCTGGATTACGGGCAATCATGATCCTGATCTGCCGGATTTTCTGACCGGTTCCGTGCGCCATGATCTGACGCTGGGTTCGTTGATATTCCGCCACGAAGCCGAAGCCCTGTCCAGAGCCCTGTCCAGACCTCTATCTAGGCAGAGTTCTGTTAAAACACTGGAAATATCAGGCCATTACCATCCGAAAATCAGACTATCAACGCGGGCGCGGCGTATCACCGGCCGGTGTTTTATGGCAACGTCACGGCGGTTGATCATGCCGGCTTTTGGTGCTTATGCTGGCGGGCTTTATGTTGATGCGCCTGTGCTGAAAGCTTTTCACGATGACCAGATGGAAATATTTTTCTGCCACGCTTGCCGTATCTATCGCTACGCCTATTCTCAATTAAAGCACAATACATAAAGAGGATAATAATATGTCTGCCGTTATATGCTGGTTCTTTCAGGATTTGCGTTTGTCTGATCATCCGGCGCTTACCGCCGCGATTGCTAGTGGTAAGCCGGTTATTCCTGTTTATATTTATGATGATGTGTCGCCGGGCAAATGGGCACCGGGCGGGGCTAGCCGGTGGTGGCTGGATCAATCCTTGCGGGCGCTGGATGCTGATTTGCGTCAACTAGGCTCACAATTGATCATTGGTCATGGGCGCGCGGATATGATCATCCCGGATTTGGCCAAAGCGCATGCGGTGAGCGATGTTTATGCCCATACCCATCATGATCCATGGGCGCGGGATATGCAGGTGAGTGTTACGGCCAAGTTAAAAGCAGAAGGCGTCACATTTCATCACAGCGAAGGCGTGTTGCTATGGCCGCCCGGATCAGCGCTGTCCAAAGTTGGTGAGCGGATGCGGGTATTTACGCCATTCAAGAAAAGCCTTTACCGGTTAGGGCGGTATCGTGCAATTGCGCCACGACCGGCGCATATTCTAGCACCGGCGGAATGGCCTGAACATGCTGGCATTGATGGATTAACGCTGATCAATCATCAGATTGGCTGGCACAAAACGCTGATCCCCCATTGGCAAGTGGGTGAGGCGGCGGCACAACACATGCTGGCCGATTTTATTGATCATGCAATGGATGATTACAAGCAGCTTCGTGATTTTCCATCATTGAAAGCCACATCCCGCTTATCGCCATATCTGCATTTTGGTGAAATATCGCCGCTTCAGATTCTTAACGCGGTGGAAAGCATAACAGCACTTGATGACAATCGCGGAGCAGAACATTTCATATCAGAAGTCGTCTGGCGGGAGTTTTCGTATGAATTGCTGGATCAACGGCCAGATATGCCGCAAGCCCCGCTAAAAGAAGCGTTTTCCAAGTTCCCGTGGATAGATAATTATGATCATCTGCTAACCGCATGGAAAAGAGGCCAGACAGGATATCCGCTGGTTGATGCCGGTATGCGCGAATTATATGCTACCGGCTGGATGCATAACCGTATCCGCATGATCACGGCATCGTTTCTGACCAAACATCTGTTGATTCCGTGGCAGGAAGGTGAGGACTGGTTTTTTGACACGCTGGTCGATGCTGATCTGGCATCAAATAGCGCAGGCTGGCAATGGGTCGCTGGTTCAGGTGCCGATGCGTCACCATATTTCCGGATATTCAATCCGATTACCCAGGGGTTTAAGTTTGAGGCATCCGAATATGTGCGCCGCTGGTTGCCGGAATTAAACGGGCTTTCCGATGATATGCTGTTTGATCCATCATCCGCCCCGCCCGCATTAGTCGAAGTGGCCGGTGTGCAATTGGGTAAAACCTATCCGCATGCGCTGGTTGATCATGCTACCGCACGACAGAAAGCACTGGATGCTTATGAGAAAATAAAAGCATCCTAAAGGCTTTCAATCTGTGGGCTTTGATCTAGTCTTATATTAGATTTTAATTAAATAGTGTTGTTATGCGAATAGCTGTTATTGGTACCGGTGTTTCTGGTCTGGCCTCATCTCTCATCCTTGATAAAGCGGCTGATGTCGATGTCTTTGAAAAAGACACGCGCATTGGCGGCCATAGCAATACCGTTGATGTTGATACGTCAGCAGGTGTTATTCCGGTTGATACCGGTTTCATTGTTTTTAATCCCAAACGCTATCCAAATCTGATTGGCATGCTGGATTATCTGAATGTTGCGACTGAGCAAAGCAACATGTCTTTTGCTTTATCGCTGGATCGTGGCCGGATGGAATACGAAGGCTCTGTTATGGGGCTTATTGGACAGCCAGCAAATATGTTACGCCCATCCTATTGGCGGATGCTTGCTGATCTGACCCGATTTTACCGGCAGGGCATGGCGGCGGTTCATGCCGGTGCTGAGAATGAATCGCTAGCCGCGTTTATTGCCCGCATGCGGTTTTCCGATGCTTTTGTTCAATATCATCTGTTGCCATTAGGGGCGGCGATATGGTCTTGTCCGGCGGAAACGATGTTAGAATTTCCGGCACGGTCTTTCATGGCGTTCATGGAAAACCACCAATTGCTAGATTTTACCGGTCGCCCGCAATGGCGCACGGTATCCGGCGGTTCACGCCAGTATATCACGCGTATTTTATCACAATTGAAAAAACCGCCACGGACAGGCGTTCATATTACCGGGCTCAGAAGACATGCTGGCGGGGTGATGCTATCTATCGCTGGTGAGGGTGAGATATGGTATGATCGGGTGGTGATGGCGGCACATGCGGATCAATCGCTTGGACTTATCACGGACGCATCAGATGACGAACGTCATATTCTGGGGGCGTTTGATTTTCAACCAAATACGGCCATATTGCATAGTGATATCAACCAGATGCCAAAACGGCGGCGGCTCTGGGCATCATGGAATTACCAGACAGGCTCTATGCAGATGACGGGATCAGATGCGTCTGATAAACCGAATGATCTGTCTGTGACATACTGGATGAACAGATTGCAGAATATCCGGCATGATCAGCCGTTATTTGTGACCCTAAACCCGATTGATCCGATCCCCGAAGACAAATGCCACGCCCAATTTTCATATGACCATCCGGTGTTTGATCAGAAAGCGATCACCGCCCAAGCAGATTTACCAAGCATTCAGGGGCAGAATGGGTTATATTTCTGTGGCGCGTGGACAGGATACGGATTTCATGAGGACGGCATGGCATCAGCAGTAAAAGTAGCCCATTTGATGGGATTTGATATTCCGTGGGAAAGCCCGACAGTGACAGATATCAAAGACCAGACCAAGCATATGACCAGACCGGCTGAGGTGCCGGCAGAATGACCCCACCGGTTGTGCTGGTAACATCGGATATCTCACACACCCGTTACGGTAAGCCATCGCATTATCTGAAGCGAAAGGGGCTATCGCTCTGGATTGATCTGGATGATCTGGATGGGGCGAATGTATCAAGCCGTCTGTTTTCTGTTGGCCGGTTTAATCTGTTGTCATTCAGGGAAAAAGATTACGGCCCGAACTTTCATGCCAAGGCGTTTGTTATGCCATTGGCGCAATATATCCGGACGCTGGCGGCTGAGGTTATACCCGGTCAGAACATTGCCAATATCCGGCTATTGACCTTTCCGCGTATTCTGGGGGCTGTGTTTAATCCGCTATCGGTTTATGTGGCGAGTGATGCGTCTGGCCAGATTGTCATGACGGTATATGAAGTCAGCAATACCTTTGGCGAAAAACATACCTATGTGGCCTATGATCACCATTCAGCCCGGCCAGTTCATGTGACAGAAAAACGGTTTTATGTATCGCCGTTTTTTCCGGTAGAAGGCGAATACCGGCTGTCATTCCGTCATGTGGATGAATATATTCAGGTGATGGTGGGGTATAGTATTCAGAAAAAACCGGCTCTGCTGGCAATCCTGCGCGGAAAGGTCAAGCCGATGACTAGCCGCAATATCCTAACCTATGTCATTGGCACTTTTCAGTGGCCGATGCGACCTTTTGTTTCTATTCACGTTGAGGCATTGAAACTCTGGTGTAAACGTGTACGTTACTTTACACGGCCGCAGGCACCGAAAAAGCCATGGTCAAAAACCGAATTACAGAAAGATAAGCCAAGATAATCCAAAATTAACGGGGATATAACTTGGCTAGGGATTAAAGGTTATGAAGTCAAAACTGCAGAATTGGTTGTTTTTCCGGCTGTGTAAACATATTCGCAAAGGCGGATTGAATATCACCATGCCAGATGGGTCAGCGCATCAGTTTACCGGCAAAGAAAAAGGCCCTCTAGCAGAACTGGTTTTTCTGGATAAGCGGGCAATCGGGATGATCCTGAAACATGGCCAGATGGGTTTTTGCGAAGCCTATATGATGGGGTATGTATCCAGCCCTGATCTGGTCAAGGTCATTGAACTGGCTTCGGTTCAGCAGGATGTTATCGAAAAAGGTGCCGGTTTCAGCTTTGCCCGAAAAGTGCTTTTAAAATGGCAACACTGGCGGAACCGCAATAACCGGACAGGATCACGCCGCAATATTTCCTATCATTATGATCTGGGCAATCGGTTTTATGCTAGCTGGCTTGATCAGAGCATGACCTATTCATCGGCTTATTATGGTGATGAAACCAATGATCTGTATGTTGCCCAGCAGAAAAAATATGCGCGCATGGCTGAACTGGCCGGTGTCACCAAAGACATCCATGTTCTGGAAGTAGGGTGCGGATGGGGCGGATTTGCCGAACACGCGGCGGCGGAATACGGCGCGCGCGTCACCGCTATCACGATTTCACAGGAACAATATGATTTTGCCAGAACCCGCATTAAAAACGCCGGTCTGTCGCATCTGGTGGATATTCAGCTGATCGATTATCGGGATGTGACAGGAACATATGACAGCATTGTTTCTATTGAAATGATAGAAGCCGTGGGTGAGTTATTCTGGCCGTCTTATTTTCAAACCCTGTCAGATCGTCTGAAACCCAATGGCAAGGCCGCTATTCAGATGATCACGATGAATGACCGTGATTATGATTATTACCGGTCGGGGCCAGATTTTATTCAGCGCTATATTTTCCCCGGCGGCATGTTGCCAGCTATGAATCCGTTGCAACCGATTTTTGATAAAACCGGATTAGAATTAATCTCAGCCGATGGATTTGGTCTGGATTATGCGCGAACACTGGCGGTATGGCGTGACCGGTTCTGGGACGCGTGGGATCATATTGCCGATATGGGGTTTGATGACCGGTTCAAGCGGATGTGGGAGCTGTATCTGATGTATTGTGAGGGCGGTTTCCGAAGCGGCTATATTGATGTCAAACATGTTTTGCTAGAACGGAAGGAAACGGCTGAGGCATGATATTTGATCCCTGCACCTATTTTGACGGCCAATTTAAAGCCACAGGGCTATTTATTGATAGAAAAGGCGTGATTCGCCGCCGTTTTGATGTTGATGTTACCGCCACCCCACAGGATAACGGATTTATTCTGGATGAAGATTTTGTCTATGATGATGGTGAGCTGGAAACACGGCAATGGATTGTCACTAAATCCGGCGATAATCAGTATAAAGGCGTGGCTGGCGGCGTTATTGGTGAAGCCACGGGTTATGTTGATGGCAATGCCCTGATCTGGCAATACCGGTTTGCGCTACCGGTTGGCAAACGCCGGATCACCATTCGGTTTGATGATGTGATGGCCGTGCAACCGGATGGCGTGCTGATCAATCGCGCCCGGCTGACCAAATGGGGCATATGGGTTGGTGATGTATTGATCAGCTTTCATCCGCAATAAACAGTATTATTTTGGCATCTTAAGCCGGAATAACCGCAAGATACGGCGGGTAATCCAGCCAATATACGGCAATGTCTGAAGCAACTGGCTGGCGCTATCCCAATGGTCGATATGCTTTGTAACCAGACCGTCATCGTTAAAATGTATTTCTGACATGCCGTCCAGATGCAAAACCTGTTTGGGGTAGCCGCTGATCTGGCCAGTCATTGTCCAGCGCATATAAATAGCATGATGGCCAGCGGCTATATCGCTGACCACGAATTGCGGAGCATCGCAAGTGGCAAACATATGGGCAAAAATCTGCCGGAAACCATCTTTGCCATGCACGGTATTAAATGGATCGGCAAAAACAATATCCGCCGCCGCCAATGCCACCAGATCATCCAGCGTGTCGGGCGTTAAATGTTCAAACGCATATCGATAGGCATCTGCCGCGTCCATATTGGTCATTAGCGTTGTCCTGTTGTCCGTTTCATTAGCCAGAAATACCAGCGATAGGGAATGATGCGAAGGATTTTCAAGCTCAGGGCAAAGAGAAATGGAAAACTGACCATGAACTTTGATGAACGCATGCCTTTCATAATGGCGTTTGCGGCTTGTGGGGATGTCATGATCATTGGCATGTTGAACGTATTCTTGGCGGTGGCTTCGGTTTCAACGAATCCGGGGCAGATGACCTGTAACTTGATCTTGTTCTGCCGGCACATAAAGTATAAGGATTCGGCCAATGATATGCTGGCCGATTTGGTCGGGCCATAACTTGCCGCTAATGGCAATCCCCGCCATCCGGCTACCGATGATATCAGCACAATATGGCCATTCTGGCGGGATTCCATCAGCGGCAATACCGCCGCTAATGTATTGACCTGCCCCATGTAATTGATGTCCATTTGCTGACGAAACAAAGCAGGGTCTAACGACAGATCGGATTGCGGAACATATGTGCCAGCGTTCAATATGGCCTGATGGATCGCGCCATGCCGGTGTTCGGCTTGATGAATGGCATCTGCTATCATGTCACTATCGGTAACATCACCGGTGATGCCAAAAAACTGATCATATTTTTCTGCAAGCGTTTTAAGAGCGGCTTCGCGTCTGGCGATGCCAGATACCCGATAGCCTTTCTCCAGCATGTTTTCCGCCAGCGCCCGCCCGATTCCTGACGATACACCGGTAATAAAAGCATGGATATTTTGTGTCGGATTTTTGATTGTCATTATTGGTTATATAGCCCATAAATATGAAAAATCCACATTAGCACTTTGCTTGCAATGATAGCCCTGCATTCATGGCTTTAATATGCGTATGCAATCGTGCTAAAGATAGTCTGACGAATAAATAATCTCTGCTTTATTGTGAGGAACTGCCATGAAGATGACAACTGAAGAAGCATTTGT
The DNA here is from genome assembly GCA_018701255.1 of Alphaproteobacteria bacterium. Classification (GTDB taxonomy): domain Bacteria; phylum Pseudomonadota; class Alphaproteobacteria; order Puniceispirillales; family UBA1172; genus UBA12202. Next base: position 7,945 of record JABIWM010000013.1, read on the forward strand.
AAAAGTCCTGCAAATGCATGGAATTGAAGAAGCTTTTGGTATCATTGGTTCTGCTTTTATGCCTATTTCTGACCTGTTCCCCAAGGCTGGTATACGGTTCTGGGATGTCGCGCATGAAAATAATGGCGGCATCATGTCTGATGGCTACACACGCGCTACTGGCAAAATGTCCATGTGTATTGCGCAGAATGGCCCCGGTATCACAAACTTTGTGACCGCGATTAAAACCGCATACTGGAATCACACGCCGCTTTTGCTGGTGACGCCGCAAGCGGCAAACAAAACCATTGGTCAGGGCGGATTTCAGGAAGTCGAGCAAATGGCTCTGTTTCAGGATATGGTCTGCTACCAAGAAGAAGTCCGTGATGCATCACGCGTGGCCGAAGTGCTGAACCGCGTGATTGAACAGGCTTTTCGCGCAAGCGCACCGGCACAGATCAACATGCCCAGAGATTACTGGACGCAAGTGATTGATATCGATTTGCCGCCGATTGTCCGTTTTGAGCGTCCTGCTGGTGGGGCAGAAGCTATTGATGCGGCGGCTAAGTTGCTGTCCGAAGCGTCATTTCCGGTTATACTGTCCGGTGCCGGTGTTGTCATTGGCGGGGCTATCCCCGAAGTGATTAAACTGGCCGAACGGCTGGATGCGCCGGTGGCATCAGGTTATCAGCATAATGACAGCTTCCCCGGCAGTCATGAGCTAGGCGTTGGCCCGCTTGGATATAACGGGTCACGGGCGGCGATGGAATTGATTTCCAAAGCCGATGTTGTGCTGGCATTGGGAACACGGCTCAATCCGTTTTCCACTTTGCCGGGTTATGGCATTGATTACTGGCCGAAAGACGCCAAGATCATTCAGGTGGATATGAACCCTGACCGGATTGGTCTGACCAAGAAAGTCACTGTTGGTATTTGCGGTGATGCGAAAAAAGTAACTACGCGGATTATGGACGCGCTTTCTGCAAATGCCGGTGATACAAACCGTGCTGACCGCAAGGCCGCTATTCATATGGCCAAATCTTCATGGCTACAAACGCTTAGCTCGCTTGATCACGAAGACGATGATCAGGGAACATCATGGAACGCTGATGCACGGCAGTCCGAGCCGGATCGCATGTCACCGCGCATGGCATGGCGCGCCATTCAATCGGCGCTACCGCGTGATGCGATTATTTCATCCGATATTGGTAATAACTGTGCGATTGGTAACGCCTATCCCAGCTTTGATGAGGGCAGAAAATATCTGGCACCGGGGCTGTTCGGCCCTTGTGGATATGGCTTCCCCGCCATTCTTGGTGCTAAAATCGGTTGCCCTGATGTGCCGGTGGTTGGTTTTGCCGGTGATGGTGCGTTTGGTATTTCCATGAACGAAATGACCGCATGCGCCCGCGAAGACTGGCCAGCGATTACCATGATCATTTTCCGCAATTATCAGTGGGGCGCAGAAAAGCGCAACACGACTTTGTGGTATGATAACAACTTTGTCGGCACTGAACTGGACCCGCATTTAAGCTATGCTAATGTGGCTGAAGGATGTGGGCTAAAAGGCGTGAGTGTTACCACGATGGATGATCTGACCAACGCGCTTAAAACCGCCATTGATGAACAGATGAATAACAAAAAGACAACCTTCATCGAAGTCGTGCTCAATCAGGAACTGGGTGAACCGTTCCGCCGTGATGCCATGAAAAAACCAGTTGAAGTTGCTGGGATTGATCCTGCTGATATGCGGCCACAACAACAAGCATGATCACACGACTGACCATCCAGCGGCCAGATGACTGGCATCTTCACTTGCGTGATGGTGCTATGCTGGCCGCTGTTGCGCCAGATACGGCGCGGCATTTTGGGCGGGCGATGATCATGCCCAATCTGGTGCCGCCTGTTATTGATGTGGCGGCCGCATCTGCATATCGCGCGCGTATTATGGCGGCAACCGCAGGGTTTGATTTCACGCCGCATATGACGCTATACCTGACCGAAGATACCAGCATTGATATGATAGAAGCCGCCGCCGCTGATGAAACGGTGCTGGCGGTAAAATTATATCCGGCTGGTGCCACCACCAATTCTGCATCTGGTGTTCGTGACATGGATAAAGTCATGCCGCAACTGGAAGCTATGGCCAAAGCCGGATTGCCGCTGGCCGTGCATGGCGAAGTTACCGATGATGATATTGATATCTTTGACCGGGAAAAACGGTTTATTGATACGGTGCTAGACCCG
>JABIWM010000102.1 GCA_018701255.1 Alphaproteobacteria bacterium
AACTCACCATTCCGCTTTCCCTAGAACACATTTCTGGGTAATATTAAAATCATGACAAAAATTAATATTATTAGATTTATTCTATTCTTAGGGTTGATTAACCCATCTGTATCTTTTGCTGAACTAATCGCAGAAGAAAGCATCGATAATCAATGGGGCGTTGATATCATTACTGAGAATTCAGTTCATGCATCAGTCAATGGACAGGTTACTCATGGGGATAGACTTCATGTAAGGATGGTTAAAGATCATTGTGATAAAGGAAATCTCATCACCTTTGTTTATACCTATTCAAATCATCCAGAAATTGATCAGCTAAGTGATCAGTATGTAACGACTAACTTTATGGGAAATGAGGTTATAGTTAATGTTCTTTTTGCATCACCCTTTCTGATGGGGCATAGAGCAACTATAGATATAGGATGGGCAGATATAAAAGAGTTGAAGGGTGTCCTTAGTCAAGAAAACCCAATAATGATGGAATATAAAGATTCATCAGAAATCAAAATCACCGACTATTTTGATATAACAGAAAATAGCTGGAGTAATGATGGTATCAGTGAAGCGCTGGATAGAGCGATGGATATGTGTAAAAAATTATGAAGTGATTAAGGACATCTTCATAAATTATAGAAATTACATATTTGCAATCATATTATCTCTTTTGCGGAACAAGGTAATAGTGCAGTAACGTTAGTTTTTTGTCGGAAAAAACTATCCTTCAAAAAAAGTAACATAGGATTTAACTATAACTTTGAATTTAATCAGTTACAGTGGAATAGGCTCTAAGCCAGTATTCACCGTTTATGGGGTTATGAAATATCAGGGGTTTTAATTGGCTATACTGTTATTTTCAAATGCGCCCAGATATTTGAAATTCAGCAGAAACATAATCTCATCAACAGGTTTGATATCCCGGTCAGTTGTTTCGTCGCGGATATATTGAATGGTAATGGTTAGGCAATTCTGCAAGCCGCGCGTGATATCAAGCCCGATAGTGGATTTATCACGTTCGCTTTTGCCGTCTGCCAGATCAAATGTCTGGTTCGCCTTGATCGTGAAGCCGTCATCAATCAGATGGCTCAGATTAACAATCAGTTCTTCTTCGTCAACGCTAGCGGCGCTAAAAAAGGATTCTGATCGCTGATTATAACTGGTTGATAATGATGTTCCGGGACGTGACCACGTGACTGAGGCGCGGGATTCATTAAGCTCCAGGTCTTCATGATTAAACCGTCCGGCAAACGAAAATCGAAGCTGGTCAGTCGGTTCTACCTGAATGCTGGCCAGAATATCAGATAGCTTTTCGGTATCACTCGTGGCGTTAAGCCCGCTATTCACATCACCAAGGAAGCGATAACTGGCTCCTACAAAACCAGACAGATCACCTAATGGTGTTTCTGTCATATCCGTGCTGACCCCGCCCGCCATATGGGTGCCTGTTTTGATGTAGTCATTGCCCTGATAGCGATGAATCAAAAACAGATTAGCCTCATCCAGATGGAAATCCGAGGAATCACGGTTAGGAATATTATCTGTCCGGTCAGTTGAATGTACGGTTATCAGTTTCAGCTTTGGCCGGATAATGGCGCTACTATTACCAATCATCGCGGAATAGGGCTGTGACCAGCCTAATCCTGCACTAATGCTGCCTTGCCCTAGCTCACCGGTATAGCTATCGCTGTCCGGGCTATGCTCAATCATGTGATATTGTAACGCTGTTCTTGTTTCCAGGCTGAATATGCTAGTGGAAAACGCCATGTCTTTATTGGTATATAGCTCACCTGACCAGCGATTAATGTCATAATCTTCGTCATTATCTGCCTGACTGGCGGATAGTCTGATCCGGGTGGTCATATTTTCACGATATCCGGGGATATAGCGTTCATGAAAAACCGATGGCAGAACGGTTGGTTCTTTTTCGGTGGTTTCGGTGGAATCCAAGCCCTGAATGTCATAAGCCTCAACCAGATTATAGGTGTTAACCCCAATCTGTTCGGCGCTGAATGTTGATTTGTGCTGGGTGGCATTATCAATCCCGTAACGCCGCATAAATGTATCCTGACTGGTGCGATAAAGGCGGGCTTCGGTGTTCCAGTTTTCGCCCACAATCGTATTAAATCGCGCATCTACCGCTAGCACATTCTGATCGTCTTTTTCAAAGGATTCAACCTGACCGCCAGTCAAGCGCATATCTAGTCCGGATTGATCCCATAACTGGCGATAGCGGACGCTGGATAATAGTCCGGAGTTTTGAAATAAATATGGCGTGATTTCTACGTCACTGGTGTCATTGATCACGTGATAATAAGACTGAATATATTTCATGCCATGATCAGAAGAATAGGAAATACTGGGATATAATAATCCGGAGCGTCTGCGAACTGACCAGTCCGGATGCGACAGAAAAGGAAAATACATAACCGGCAGATCAAGCACCTTCATTTGAATATTGCGGTGATATACCGTTTTTGTTTTGGGATCATGCCAAGTTGTAGATGTTTCAAATCGCCAGATTGGTGTTTCGCCATTTGTGTAATCGCAATCACAAGGCGTATAGGTTGCGTTATCATAAAGGGTAAAATCATCTTTATGGTACTCACCGCTATCACCGGCCATCCATGATTTATCAACCATGCGGCTGATAATAGGTTCGGCAAACGCCTCGGAAAACGAATTGCCCATGGTCATATTATCGGAAAAATGGATGTTACCCTGATGGTCGGTGAAAACAACATTGCCCATAGCCACGGCTTGACCGGTGTCACGATTATATTCAACACGATCCGCTTTCAATGTCATTTTGCCTTGTTCGAATACAACATTACCGCTAGCAACGAATATGCCTGTTTCCTGATTAGCTTCCAGTTCATCGGCAGAAAAATCCAGTGGTTGAGCCAGAGGTTGAGCCAGTGGTTGGGATTGATCCTGTGCATGTGCGTAACCTGCCCATATGAATAGGATGCTAATTAGCAAACACATACTAAAAATGGAAACTAGGGTTCTATAATGGCGGTCAAAGGACATGATAATATCGTATTTTCTGATTACTAGTGCGATCATTTAGAACAAAACTGGAAACATTCTGATAAATACGTTATATCAAATTGGTCTCTATTAGCAAACAATCATCGGCACCAGTTTGGAGTTATTGTGGTAAAAAATAACCAATCCCCTCTTAAGATTTGTCATGTGATAGCAGGCGCCCAAACTGGCGGCGCGGAAACCTTCTGTCTTGATATGGTCAAAGCATTACATGATCGCGGTGTTAATCAGGTTATGATATCACGTCCATATGCGCATATTCTTGATGCCATGGCTGAGCGCAATATCCCGCATTATCCCATGGGTTTTCAGCGCTGGTGGAAATGGCCGCAACAAAACCGGCTCTCATCCATTATCAAAAAAGAATCTCCTGATCTGGTGCATGGCTGGATGAATAGAGCATCATCATTTATGCCCTCGGGGATTAAACCGCCAGTTCTGGGATGGTTTGGCGGATATTATGATCTTAAAAATTACCGGCATAGTAATTTTCATATGGGTGTGACGCGCGATATTGTTCGCCATATTGGTGCGGCAACCGGCCATCCGGATCGCGCTTATCTGGGGCATACCTTTGGCACGCTGGCCGCTGATAAACCGGTGAGCCGTGCGGATTTTGGGTTGCCGGAAGGTAAGCCGATTGTTTTGTTACTATCGCGTATGCACTGGAAAAAAGGCGTTGATCTGTTGCTCGAAGCGGCGGCAAAATTGCCTGATCTGGCTTTTCTGATGGCTGGTGATGGGCCAGATTTGGATACATATAAAAAACAGGCTAGCGCATTAGGGCTTGATGACAGAGTGTGTTTTGCCGGATGGCGCAACGATAGAGCGGCCTTGCTTGATCTGGCCGATATATGTGTATTGCCGTCCCGGTATGAACCGTTTGGAACCGTCATTGCCGAAGCATGGTTTGCCAAAGTGCCGCTGGTAGCGACCCGTGCCGATGGCGCTAAACAATACGTCACGCATGATAAAGACGGGTTGTTATCAGATATTGATGATCTGGATGGGCTGGTTGAAAACTTGGCGCGATTGCAAACGGATAAAGCACTGGCGAAACGATTGATCAAAAATGGAACAAAAACCTATCAGGATGAGTTTGAACGCGAAACGGTAACAACACGGCTCATTGCCAGTTATCAGGATATGATTAGCCGCCATCACGCCGGATAGCCGATCATAAGCAGGATTAAGGGATGAATAAATGGCGCCCATAATACCCATAATACCCATAATACATTGCCTATTGCCCTATAAAGAAACATATACCCCGCAAAATGCCGGTGCGGTGGCATTAACGGTTGAGGGCGGGTTTACCAATAGCGCATTTAGCAAAAATGCTGTTATATTTGGCCGTGATTTATCTACTCCAAGTTTGGGTGATACCCTTTATAAGGGGCTTGCCCCACGGCAATCATGGCTGATGGGTAAGAATATTGGCCTGGCCAGAGCATATCTGCATCATATCAAACAGCATGGCGCGCCTGATTTGCTTGAGGTGCATGGCCGGCTTCAGGTGGCGGAATATATTGGCCGCAAACGACCTGACTTGAATATGGGGCTTTATCTGCATAATGATCCGCGTGATATGAAAGCAGGCAAAACAGTATCCATGCGGCGCGCATTGCTTGATCGCATGACGGTTATTTATTGTGTATCTGATTACTTGCGGTCATGTTTTCTGGATGGAATTCATGTGTCCGGAGAAGATGCAGAAAAAGTTATAGTTATTCCCATTGCCGCAGACCGTTTGCTGAAACAGCCGCCGTCCAAGGATAAACTGATATCAATTATTGGCCGCATGGTTCCGGAAAAAGGCATGCTTGCGGCCGCAGAAGCACTGGCCAGCGTGCTGCCGCGATATCCGGACTGGAACGTCATATTTGCGGGTGCGCAACGGTTTGAGGATGCCCCGCCATCCGCCTATGAAGCATCAATTGCTGATGCGCTTGATCCTATCCGCGAGCAGGCAATAATGACCGGATTTATCCCACGACCGGAAATTATGGATATCCAGAATAGATCAGCCATTATCCTTGCGCCGTCAGAATGGCAGGAACCGGCTGGCCGCGTTGTTATTGAAGCACTGGCATGTGGTGCCGCGCTGATCACGTCACGCCGTGGCGGTATTCCCGAATATGCCGAAGGCAGAGCGATTATTCTGGATGAAGGAAAACCTGCTGATCTGGCAGAAGCATTAGAGCGGCTGATCACAGATGAAAACTGGCGCCTGTCGTGGCAGAAAAAGGCATGGGCGGATTATCCGTTTGATACAGCACACATGCTAGCAAAGCTGGACAAAGCCAGATATCGCGCATTAGGTATAACCGGATGACAGCTCCACCAGAAAACATACTGGTCATCAAACATGGCGCGCTTGGTGATATTGTTCAGGCGATGGACGCATTTGCCAGCTTGCGTGCTGGCCATCCGGACGCGCATCTTGCTGTTCTGACCACGAAACCCTTTGCGCCATGGCTTGTATCTGCGCCATGGTTTGATCAGGTTATTATTGATGACCGCGCGCCGTTTTATCATATCCGCGCACGGTTCCGATTGCGCCAGATGTTCCGGTCAGGCTGGACACGGATTTATGATTTTCAATGCTCTAGGCGAACCGCCAGCTATTTCAGACATTTTATTATATTCCCCCAGACGGAGTTCATAGGCAAAGCGCATGGGGCTAGTCATCCCTTGCCGGATTTTGCTGGCGTTAATAACCGCGACCGGATGGTGATTACGGCCAAACTGGGCGGTTGTCCGGAAACGCTGGCTGATCTCAGCTGGATGGGAAATGCCGCGCATGGATTGGCTTTACCTGCACGATATGCGGTTTTATTGCCGGGCTGTTCACCGGCTAAACCGTCTAAACGCTGGCCAGCGGCACATTACGCCGCGCTTGCCAGATGCTTGCAGGATAAAGGCCTGACGGCGGTGCTGGCTGGAACGCAACATGATCAACAGGCCATTGATGCGGTAATGGCGCTTAATCCGGATTGCGTATCTATCATGGGCAAAACCAGTATTGATCAGATATCGGCAGTATTCAGGCAAGCGGCGGCGGTATGTGGAAATGATACAGGGCCGGTTTTTCTGGCCGCCCGCATGCAGGTGCCTACGGTTATGGTAATGGGATCAGATACAGACCCCACCATGTCCGCGCCGGTCGGGGAACATGCCGGATGGGTGCGTCATGACAATATCGCGGATGTCACCGCAAACGAAGTCATGGCCAGATTATCAACGCTTGGCGGCATTTAATTCGCTATTCTGGAAATATGCGCCTAGAAAGACGAGTTCGGTTCTGTCAGGAATTGTATTTCTTCGTCTGTTGATGGCCGCCCCAATATGGCGTTGCGATGGGGGAAATGGCCGAAACGGGCAATAATATCGCGGTGCAACACGGCATAGTTATATGTGTTTTCATCACAATAGGTTTGAAATAATGGCAGTGACTTATCCTGAATATCCAGATTTTCCGCATGCATCATTGGCATGAACAAAAACCGTATTCTGGCATTTTCATTGCCATCCGCCAGCGTGATATGATCATTGCGGTTGATGCCTTTTAAACAGAATGCCAGCGCCATATCATCACCGGCAAAGCTCATGGGATTGTTGCGATAGATATTCCGTGTCATTTGATCCAGCAGAATGATCAAGGCCAGATTGCCTTCGGCTGTTTCTGACCAGCTGTCCAGTTGTCCGGCCAGCGCGCGTTTGATTAATGGCTCAAAGCGTGTCTTGATCTGTTCATCAAAATCGGCATCCTTGATAAACCATTGTTTAGGTTCTGTTTCATCAAACCAGAATGACAAAACGGTCGGAATAGATGTTTCGTGGCGCATGTTTATGTCCTAATCTGATAGTATTATCTAAATCACTTTTCCGGGGTTCATAAGGTTTTTGGGATCAAGTGCCTGTTTAATGGTTTGCATGACTTCCAGCGCGATGGGGTCTTTGGCCGCCCGTAACATATCGCGTTTTTTCTGGCCAATGCCATGTTCGGCGCTAATCGAACCCTCATAGGTTTTGAGCAGATCAAGCATGATAACATCAAAATCCGGATAATGACGGCGAAAATCAGCATTACCGCCAACAGGCTCACATAGATTGAAATGCAGATTGCCGTCACCAATATGACCAAATCCGAAAATCCGGGCATCAGGGGCGATAGCATGAACGGCTGTCACCGCATCCGCATAAAATGCCGCCATATGCCGCAAAGGAATTGATATATCTGATTTATAGGCTTTTCCGGCTTTGATTTCGGATTCTGGTGTTAATTCCCTGATTGCCCATAGCGCATCCTGTTGTGCCTGATTGCTGGCAATGGTGGCATCTGTGATCAAGCCGGATTCCAGCGCATCTGCCAGCGTTTGGGTCAATATAGCGGTCAACGGCATACCGCCATCCGGATCAGGATGCTGATCGGCATCTGCCGTTGAAGCAATCTCGATTAGCGCGGAAAAGGGCGGAATATCATTCAATGGTGGCTGGCAATCCGGATAAAAATGCAGCACATTTTCAATAATGGATCGGGGCATCAATTCAAACGCAATGACATTGCCGCCGCTTGCCGCCTGACAACGGTTCAGCAATTCTATACCGGCATCGATATCACGCAATCCGGCAAAACCGGTGGCTATTGCTTTCGGGCGTGGGAATAACTTTAACGTGGCGGCGGTGATAACGCCTAGCGTGCCTTCGGCACCGATAAACAGATTTTTCAAATCATAGCCGGTGTTGTTTTTCTTCAGACTGGATAGCAGATTCATTACCTTGCCGCCCATCAATACAACCTCAAGCCCAAGGGTCAGATCACGCATATTGCCATAGCGAATAACGTTCAAACCGCCAGCATTGGTGGAAAGATTGCCGCCAATCCGGCAGGTTCCCCTAGCCCCCAGATCAAGCGGAAATAACAGATCATGCTCAGTGGCTGTGGATTTTATGACATCCAGAATACAGCCGGATTCCACGGTTATGGTCTGTCCGGCCACATCAATATCACGAATAGCATTTAGCCGTTCGGTGCTGAGGATCAGATTATTATCCTGATCATCCGGCGTTGCGCCACCACAAAGGCTGGTATTGCCGCCTTGCGGGATAACCGCCATGTTCAGCGCATCAGCACATTGCAGGATAGCGGATACTTCACTGGTATTCGCCGGTCTGACCACGGCCAGCGCCTTGCCCTGATAATCGCCGCGCCAGTCTGTCAAACAGCTAGCCATATCAGACGGATCACTAATAACGTGTTTAGCGCCGATAATATGTTCAAGTGCGGTTATGGCTTTAGTTTTATCAAATGGCATGGGTATCTTTCGTGCAATCCGGCAGTATTAACATCATAATTTAATCCGAACTGGCCATGATGTGAAGATTAATATGTATTGCTATTGATTTCTAGGGGCGGCGGCGCGGGTGAGCCGGTCATTGATAGCAACGCCTAAATCATGGTCAGGAATAGGGGCGATAGCAATGGTTTTTGCGCCGCTTTGATCCAGTTGCCGCAACATGGAAAACAGATGCGACGCGGCTTCGTTCAAATCTGCTTGGGGGCTGAGATTGCATGATACCGCCGCGTGGGACAAATCGGGGTCATCGCCAAACCCCAGCCATGCCTCACCTAAACGCGGGGCATCAGCATTCTGTCTGATCATGGCATCAGGCGCATAATGGCTAGCCAATTGGCCGGGGCTGAGGATTTGGGCATTGGGTGCTAATGGCGGATGGCCTGTTGCGGCGGTGATCATTTCAACTGTTATACTACCCGGCCGCAACAGCACCGGAATATCAGCTCTCGCGTCAATGACCGTGGATTCCAGCCCTTTGTTACATGCGCCCATATCCAGTATCAGTCTGGGTTCGGGATGATCCGCAAACGCCATCGCCACATGTTCAGCGGTGGTCGGGCTCAAACGGCCAGACGGATTTGCTGACGGGGCGGCGATAGGTATATTTGCGGCGGCAAGCAGGGCTTGTGCGCCTTTATGTTCTGGCACGCGCAACGCAACAGTATCTAATCCGGCAGTAACCAGATCACAGATGGCATTGCTATCACGCCGCCGCAAGACAAGCGTCATCGGCCCCGGCCAGAACGCATCAGCCAGTGTTCTGGCTAATGGCGTGATATGTCCGAATGTGAAAGCGGTGTCGGCATCAGCAACATGGCTGATCAGCGGGTTGAATTGCGGACGCTGTTTTGTGGCAAAAATCTGACTTACCGCCAATGCTTGTCCTGCATCTGCCCCTAATCCATAGACCGTTTCAGTCCCAAAAGCCACCAGATGCCCATCGCGCCAATATTGCACTGCTTCGGTTATGCTGTCCTGATTGAGTGGTTTTACAGATGTCATCGGCATCGTCCGGATTCAAGTCGCTGGTGCATCTGACAGAGGCGGATGCCAATGGGCAGGAATAGGCGCAGATATTGATCCCATAGCGGAAAACTGCGCATTCTTCCGTCCGGCTTTGCCATAAAAAAACCGCTGGCCGTTATTATCAATCATGGTGCCGCCTGCGGTTTCTAATATGGCTTGTCCGGCGGCGGTGTCCCATTCCATGGTGGTGCCTATGCGCGGGTATAGATCAGCTTTGCCTTCGGCCAGAACACAGAATTTCAATGATGAGCCAACAGCCAGATAATCACCGGGGTTGATACAATCTAGCCAGTCTTGCAATATCTGACTACGCCTTGACATGGTGGTAACAACAACAGGCTGATCTGGTGGTGATTTGCGTGTTGTGATGATTTGTTGCGGCGTTGGATCAGGATGATGCGGATTGTCCCATTGCCGTTTTGCCGCGATCTGGCCATCGCTAAACCATATCATTTGATGCGCTGGTGCCATAATCACCCCTAACACAGGGTGTTTGTTATCGATTAATGCAATATTGACGGTAAAATCCCGCCCGCCATTCAAAAAACCGCGTGTGCCATCCAGCGGATCAACGCACCAATAGCAATCCGGATCATCATCCGTGTCTTCTGTCCATGTTTCTTCGCTAATGATGGGAATAGACGGGGTTAACCGGTTAAGGCCGTCACGGATAATTGCATCCGCCGCCAGATCAGCATCGCTGACCGGACTGCCATCTGGTTTTGTTTCAACAACAGTGCCTTTTGCCCGAATATCCAGAATGCGAAGCCCGGCATTCATAGCCAGTTGTTCTACTGATGCCATGAGGCTTTGTCGCTGGTTTTGATCAAGACGCATAAAGTGTTTTTACCTGTTCGGGAGCATTTCATATAGAATACTGTTTTCGCATATATCCATAGACAG
>JABIWM010000103.1 GCA_018701255.1 Alphaproteobacteria bacterium
AGATAGCAATATCGCCATCTGTTCAGCCGATAGCGGCGCGCGCATCCGTGCTAGCGATTGCGTGGCGTTCCGTGACAATTTTAACCGTCTGGCCAGCCCATCACAAACCGCCGGCGGGATCAGCACCGCCAGTGCCATCATGGCGTTATGTTCAATATCCAGATCAAGTAAGGCCGCGTAATCATCGATATATATCTGATCACCGGTCAAGGCGCGCCATATCCCCAGATTATCCATCATGGTTACGGTTTGAAGCGACCGGTAGCTAAGAGTTTTTTTTAATTCCGCCGCTATCCGTTCACCAGATAAGCTCTGAATATCAGGGGCGGCATTTTTTAATGCTGTTGCCGTGGCCGGTTCAATACCAGAACGCCCAAAGCGGGCATAAAACCGGAAAAACCGAAATATCCGCAACACATCTTCGGCTATTCTATCATTGGGATTGCCAATAAATCGGACAATGCCAGCGTCCAGATCATCCAGCCCGCCAAACGGATCAATCACCGTACCTGATGCGGTCATATACAGACTGTTGAATGTAAAATCACGCCGCGAGGCATCGGCATGCCAGTCTTCGATAAAGCGGACTTCCGCATGCCGCCCATCAGTATTATGATCTGAGCGCAACGTGGTTAATTCCACTTTGCATGCCGGATCAGACGGCATCATTACCGTGATAGTTCCGTGATCTATTCCGGTTGGGATCACCCTCAACCCTGCGGCTTTAAGGATGTTGGCCGCCATTTTTGGCGGTAAGGGTGAGGCCATATCGATATCAGGTTCTGGCCATTTCAGCTGGCCAATCATGATATCTCTGACTACTCCACCACAAAACCGGACTTCTGCGTCATGCTTGCCTAATGCGGCAATAATCTGTTGCGGCAAGGCGAGCCCAAGCAATAGCGCTTTCTGGCTGTTTATATCGCTATGTGCGCGGTCTGTTCCCATCACTCATTATCTTCGCCAAACTGATGTGGTTTAATCGCGCCATTTTCAAAACTGGCCGGCTGGTAGGTTTGATCAATAGGGGCTGTTTCGGGGTTTACCAGCAACATCAATCCCCCAAAAATAATGGCGAAACCGATGACCCATGGCAATAACGCCTTAATCGTCGCCATGGCGGATATATCCTGTGCATAATCTGCGTCCACCTCAATCACCTGTTCGGATTTCTTCCTTTGATAGCGGTTAGCCGTAGCAATACCAATGGTGACGCCGATAGCGATGGCTAATAAAATAATAACAAGGCGGAGCATGATTTGATCTTTCCTATATAGTCGGGCTTACTAAGCTGCCCTAGCATATCCTATTATCCGGCATTATACACTATTATGAATAAACGGATTGGGGTTGGTAATTGCCGCATGCCATTGAACAATAATGCGTGCCGTTGCCCCCCAGATATATTCTTCGTGATGATCAATAACCCATGTTTTTTTTGTGGGCTGATAATGGATAGGTTCTTCGCGGAAATAGCTGTGATTAAGCGCAATATCCAGCGGCAATGCGAATATCCGCTCAACCTCACCCGGATCGGGTGATAATTGGACAGATGGCTTTACCACCCCAAGCACTGGCGCGATATGAAACTGGTCGGCCGCAACAACACCGGGCAAATATCCTAGCGGTTCCACCTGATCAGGTTTCAGCCCGATTTCTTCTTCGCTTTCTCTGAGCGCGGCATCCATCACGCTTTCCCCTTGATTAATCTTCCCGCCGGGGAAACAGATTTGCCCCGCGTGATTTGGCAAATGTGCCGTGCGTTTTGTCAAAATCAAGTACGGCCTTGCATCATCAATAATAACAGGAACCAGCACCGATGACGCGCGCAATCCGGCTGGTGCCGGATCAGGTCTGGACAGCACTTTATCCGATAGCAAATCACGCCAGCCTTGTGGTGTATTGGGACGGTTATTCATCGTCCTGATCAACCGGCTGGCTGGATAGTGGATGAAACACGCCTGACGACCAGATACCAATCTGGCCATTTTTCACAGCGCTATGGTCTGCCATGTCATAAAATACGGCTCGATTGATTAGCGCATCCAGTCCATTTCTGATCATGATATAGGGTTTTTCCACTCCGCCACTTTCGCGTAATTCAATGGGATGCGCCGCGTCAACCACCACCGTATCACCAATGGATGTCGATAGCTGAATAATCTGATCCGGAATTGCCGCATCACTGGCATCACTGACATCACCGGCATCACTGGCATCACCGGCACCACTGATATCCATCTGCGTCACAATAAACGGCGCGTCTTCCACCGTAATCGTGCCAATTTCCCCCGGCGTGACCAGCGCAAAAGCGCCGTCTTCTAGACGTGTCAGAATAGACGCAAATAAACTCACCATCTTTTCCCGATGGATGGCGCTTCCTTCGTGATGCCACTGGCCATTGGCATCAATTTTTATATCAAATTGCTGAACTGGCGTATGTTTCGCGCGATGCGATTCTACCCAGCCACGCATGACATCTGCCGTAGGGGTTTTATCAATCATGACACCAGTTTCCTGCCTTCATATTGTTCTGATAAAGCCTGTCAAAGCTCAATTTTCATTTTTCCTTAATAAAAATGCTTCTCATTAAGGGTTTGTTAATACCTGTCCGATAACATGTGTTTTGCATGAATTAGAAAAACATCATGCGACTTATTTTACACCGCTTTATTTTACACCCATTTATTTTACACATGGAACTGGAGCAAATCAAATGTGGCCAAAATCCTCG
>JABIWM010000104.1 GCA_018701255.1 Alphaproteobacteria bacterium
CGGTGAGGCTTCTGTCTGGCCATAGCCTTGCAGAATACCAACACCAATAGCCAGAAAGAACCGGCCAATATCCGGATTAAGCGGCGCACCACCCGAACAGAAATACCGCAACCGGCCGCCCAGACGTTGCCTGACCTTGGCACGCACTAGCCGTTCCAGTATTCGGTCTGCTATTTTTTCAGTTAACGTTAAACGCCCGCCATCCAGTTTTTTCAACCCAAGGGCAACTGCTTTTCTGAACAGCTTTTCGCTCAAACCGCCTTTGGCTTTCAGCCCGCGTTCAATCCGGTCATACAGCACTTCGTATAGTCGCGGCACCGCAATCATCAGCGTTGGCTTGGCTTCCTGCAAATTACTGGATACCTGATCCACGCTTTCGCAATACCAGATTTCTGCCCCCATCCGCACCGGCAAATGCAAACCGCCGGTATGTTCATAAGAATGTGACAACGGCAATAACGATAGAAACCGTTGCCCCTTGACCAGATCAGCACGTTCCAGCATTTGCCGGACATCTTCTACATTGGTGCTGATAGATCGGTGGGTTAGCATCACGCCTTTGGGCAAACCGCCAGTACCGGATGTATAAATCAGACAGCTCAGATCATCGGGGTCTAATGTTTCGCGCACCTCTCCGGATATTGATATATCCACCTTTTCCAGCGCCTTATCCCAGCTTGTTACCATCAGGGTTCTTGTAGGTGTTTTTAATGCGATATCTTCAAAACAAATCAGCGTTTTACATGTTTTAGCTTTTTCTGCGGCTTCGGCCATTTTTTCTGCTAGCGCCCCGGTTGAGGTAATAGCAAGCACCGCACCGGAATCCGTCAGCACATGCAAATGATCATCCATTGTGTTGGTGCTATAAGACGGCACAACCAACGCCCCCAGCGTCATAATGGCCAGATCAGCAACCGCCCAGTTGATACCATTTTCTGCCCCGATAACGACTCTGTCGCCTTTGTTCACCCCAAGCATGCGCAACATACCAGCGGCACGAAGAACGGAATTCGCAACCTCGCCATAGGTTTGTCCCTGCCAGACACCATGCTTTTTTTCATAAAGAAACGGTTTTTCTGATTGCAATGCGGCAATATCAAAAAACTGATCACTTAGGCTTTTCAACGTCATCTTATTTCTGTCCTTTAGCAAAACCGTTCCACTGCCTTCCACTGGCTATCGGCGTATCGGTCACCATGACACCAGCCTGCCGGAAGAATTTGATCAATCCTTGCTAATTCTTCAGCAGACAACGACATATCGGCGGCGGCAATCAGTTCGGCAAAATGATCAACAGATCGGGTTCCCGGAATGGGGATTACATGATCATCACGGCTTAACACCCATGCGGTGGCAAGCGTTGATGTCGCCACGCCCATATCTTTGGCTAGTTGCCGAAACGGTGCCGTGGCCGCAATATTGCGGGTCAGATTATCACCGGTGAAGCGCGGATTTATGGATAGAAACGGCATATTGGCAACATCTTTTGCCTGATGCGGTTTATCGGTTAACAGACCACGTCCAACCGGCGAGAATGCCACCATTGCCGCGCCAATATCACGCGTAGCAGATACCAGCCCCAGTTCTGGCCCACGCGTCTGAAGCGAGTATTCGGATTGCACCGCCGCCACCGGATGCACGGCATGGGCACGGCGTAAGGATGCTGGCGCGATTTCGGAAAATCCAATACTGGCCGCCAAACCTTCTTTGACTAAATCCCCCAACGTTCCGGCAACGTCTTCGATAGGAATATCGCTTTGCCGGCGATGAACATAAAACAGATCAACCTGATCCACGCTAAGCCGGTCAAGGGATGCGATTAACGATGCCCGCAAATAGGCCGGATCATTATTATAGCCGCCGTCTGTTTTATCCCGATCAATACCGGCCTTGGTCGCAATGCGGAAAAATTGGCGGGCAGCGGTGCCATGTTCGGCCATAAACGCGCCGATAATCTGTTCAGACAGCCCCATGCCGTATATGTTTGCCGTGTCCAGATGATTAACGCCTCTATCCATTGCCATTCGCAGAACAGCAAATGACGCGTCTTTATCTGTTTCGCCATAAAAATTGGTGAATGACATCGCTCCGATACCAACAGGAAAAATGTCAGCTCCGTCTTTGCCTAGTCGCCGCATATGTACAGACATGAAATTATCCTTTGCCACATAATATTTTTATGATTTAACCTCATTTAAATGTCATTGTCATGATGTCTTTATATGATGCGATAGATTAAATGCCTTAGTAGCTAATCATATGCAAGAATAGGGAAGATACTAATGTTACTGCCACCTTTTGATCAGGACACGCCATTATTTCGCGGTAATTTGCACGGCCATACCACGCAATCAGATGGCTTACAGCCGATAGAAACGGTTATCAGCAGTTATCAGGATTTAGGATATGATTTCATCGCCCTGTCTGATCACTTGTGGGATGATGCGACTTTTGCGGCTGATTGTGTCACTGATGGCACAGCATATGATCAGCCGGATTTTATCACATTGCCATCGGCGGAACTGCATTGTCTGGGCAAGCGTTATGATCAGGATGGGTTATGGCATATTGTTGCCAATGGCTTACCGCTGGATTTTGCTATGGCCAGTCGTGACGAAGATGCCCCTACCATGGTTGCCCGCGCGATTGCGGCCGGTGCCTTTGTATCGCTTGCCCATCCGGAATGGTATGGCATGACAACCGACGAATCCATGATGGTCAGCGCGGCGCATGCGGTAGAAGTGTTTAATTATTCCTGTAGCATAAAAAACAATCGCGGGTCTGGCATTGCTACCGCTGATATCTTGCTTCATGAAGGGCATAGAGTAGGATTTACAGCGACCGATGACTCGCATTTTGCCGGTACTGATTATGGTGGCGGCTGGGTCATGGTTGGCGCGAATGAGCTGACATCCGGTGCTATCCTGTCGGCGTTGAAATCTGGCCGGTATTATTCTTCTACTGGCGTTGAGATACATGCCATTATTCTGGATGATCAGACGCTTCATGTGTCATGCTCACCAGCTAGCCATGTGATGCTGTCTGGTCATGGTTATTATGCAAAATCGGTGAATGGCCAGAATATCAGCTATGCGGTATTTGATATCTCGGATTTTGATTCGCCATATTTCCGCATTACCATTATGCAGAATGATGGCCGCAAAGCATGGTCAAATCCATACTGGTTTGATGCGTTACGTTAATATCAGAACGTTAACCGGTTAACGAAAATGGCTGATGATTGGCGGTATTTTTATCCCAGCGTTCCGGGCTAATGGTTGATCCACATGCCAGTACCCCAACCCGTTTACCAGCCAGACGATCCCGCAATGGCCCACATGCACCAGCCAGCGCCGCCGCGCAAGCCGGTTCAACCATCAAAGACAGGCTTTCCCGCATCCGCAACATCATAGCCGCCAGTTCGGCATCGGATACAGTGATAACTTCATCCACGCGCTGGCGTACGATATTAAGGCTGTAATCCAGCGTTTCCGGCGCACCAAGACTGTCGGCAATCGTATTTACCTGATCCATAACAATCGCTTTTCCTGCGGCCAGCCCACGCGTCATGTTATTACAGCCTTCGGGTTCAACCCCGATGACAATCGTTTCCGGACGATCCAGTTTGATTGCGGTTGCCATGCCCGCGATTAACCCACCGCCACCGATTGGCAGAACAACAACATCAAGTGGCGGCATCTGGCTGACCAGTTCCGCCCCGCAAGTAGCAGAACCTAGCACCATAGTCGGATCATTAAACGGATGCAGATAGGTTCGGTTTTCGTCCGCGCAAATCGTTTTTACCAGCTCGGAACAGCTGATCATGTCTTTGGCTAGCACCAGCTCTGCCCCCATCTGGCGGCATCCTTCTATGCGCATGGGATCAGCGGTTTCCATCATGACCACCTTGACCGGAACCCCGCGTTCGCGTGCCGCCCATGTCAAGGCCAGCGCATGATTGCCGCCGCTAAAGGTAACAACGCCATTGGCCATCGCGTCTTCAGATAACGAACAGACCCCCAGATACGCGCCTCTAGCCTTGAAACTGCCTGTGTGCTGGAATAATTCCAGCTTGATATACATATCTGCACCTGCTGGCAGATAGGGGGCAATTTTACTGCTTCGCAATGGCAGAACAGGCGTTTCTATCAAAACATCCTTAATCGCTTGCCGCGCGTTGTTAATGGTATGCTGATTCCAGTCAATTGACATATGTAAGACCATAAATGAATTAATATATGGGATTAGATTAAATGCTCTTGCCGGAAAAGCAATCCTGATCATAATATCACATAAAATAACTAGCGATTGAGGTTTGAGATGTCCATTGAACGCGCTCCTTTTAGCCAGAAAGAATATGATCGCCGATTAGCCAAAACCCGTAAAGCCATGGCCGCCGATGGGCTGGATGTTATGATTGCGACTGATCCGTCCAATATGGCATGGCTAACCGGATATGATGGCTGGTCTTTCTATGTTCATCAGGCCGTTATCGTCACCCATGATGCCCCGCCGCATTGGTGGGGACGGCGCATGGATGCAAATGGCGCGCTCCGCACCGTCTGGATTCCGGATGATCATATTCATTCCTATTCCGATGATTATGTCATGTCGCCTACTCTGCATGCTATGGATACGCTGGCTGATCTGGTGAAATCGCTTGGGCATGGTGATGCCCGTATTGGCGTTGAAATGGAAAATTACTATTATTCGGCACGCGCGCATCAGGTGCTAACAGCGGCATTGCATAATGCTACCATCCGCGATGCAACCGGATTGGTAAACTGGCAACGCGGCATTAAATCGGACGAAGAAATAGTGTTTATGAAAAACGCGGCGCGTATTTCCGAATTGATTGTATCAACCGCACTTGCAAAAGCCGAACCCGGCTTGCCTAAGAATGAACTGGTCAGCGATATCTACAAAACCATGATCAAGGGCGTTGATGATATCTGGGGGGATTATCCGGCTATCGTGCCAATGTTGCCATCTGGCAAGGATGCTAGCGCCGCGCATCTGACATGGAATGGTGATCCCATGAAATCCGGCGAAGTGACCTTTTTTGAACTGGCCGGATGTTACCGGCGTTATAATGTTCCGCTTTGCCGGACGGTTCATCTGGGGGCGGCACCGCAACATATTATTGATGCGTCCAAAGCATTAACCGAAGGACTGGAAAAAGGACTGGAACAGGCGGTTGCCGGAAATCGTGCTTGCGATATAGCCAATGCCCTAACCGATACACTGGCCAAGGCCGGAATAGACCGGCAAGGCCGGTGCGGTTATCCTATCGGCATATCCTATCCTCCGGATTGGGGTGAGCGTACCATATCGCTTCGCCCACAGGACGAAACCATTCTGGAACCGGGCATGACCTTTCATTTTATGCCGGGATTATGGATGGATGACTGGGGGATTGAAACAACAGAAACCATTCTGATCACTGATACCGGTGCGCCATATATGTTTACCAACCTGCCACGCGAATTAACGGTAAAGCCATGACCCATCCTGATCTGGAAAATACGTCCCGTATTCTGTCTGACCTAATCGGATTTGAAACCATATCCAGTGACAGCAATCAAGCCATGATTGCCTATCTGGCCGAACGGCTAGAAGATCATGGAGCGGATATCATCATTGATGAAAGCCCATGCGGAAATAAAGCCAATCTGTTTGCTACATTAGGTGATATTAACACCCCCGGCATCATGCTATCCGGCCATACGGATGTGGTGCCAGTGGCCGATCAGGACTGGAGCCGTGATCCATTTACCATGACCGAACAGGATGGTCTGATATATGGTCGGGGCAGTTGCGATATGAAAGGTTTTATTGCCGCATGTATGGGACAGCTTGACCGCCTTGCCGCCGCATCTACGCATCAGCCTATCCATTTTGCGTTCACTTATGACGAAGAAACCGGATGTATGGGTGCCGCGCATCTGGCGGAAACGCTGAAGAAGCATAATATTGCTCCACGGCTGGCCATTATTGGTGAGCCAACAGAAATGCGGGTAATCGAAGGCCATAAAGGATGTTTTGAGTATTCGACCTTTATTCAGGGGCTGGCCGGACACGGGTCTGCACCCGAATTAGGGGTAAATGCGGCCGAGTATGCAGTTCGATTCGTTTCCCGTTTGCTGGAATGGCGCGAAAAATTGAAATTAAACCCGCCCGAAGACAGCCCCTATGTGCCGCCACATACCACCATCAATATTGGCCGCATAGAAAGCGGCATTGCCCATAATGTGATTGCCCAGAAAGCCCAGATAGACTGGGAATTACGGCCTGTTCAGGCATCTGATGCTGATCAGGTTAAAGCCGATCTTGAGGATTTTTGCAAAAATGAACTCTTGCCAATGATGCAGAAAACCTATCCTGATTCAAAAATCTGGAGCGAAATCATTGCCGAAGTAGCAGGTTTTGATATCATGCCAGATAATGAGGCTAGAAAACTTGTTCAGGAACTAACGGGATCAAATTCCAGTGACGTTGTTGCCTTTTGTACGGAAGCCGGTGTGTTTCAGTCCCTTGGTACCGATTGTGTGATTTGCGGGCCCGGTTCCATAGAACAGGCGCATAAGGCGGATGAGTTTGTATCCGTTGATCAAATGGATCAATGCTTAGTGATGCTAAATAAGCTAACGGATAATATGACTAACGCCTGATATGCCTCATGATTAACACGCTCTGTGATCTGGTCGTTTAATAAACACGGCCAGAACAAAGTATTGGTTGAAAGATCAGAGCATTAGTAGGTGGCAGGTTTTAGGTGGATCAGAGCGAGATGGATACCGAGGCATTAATTGATCGCATTAGATCATTGCGTGACCGGATCGATGTGCCTGCTTCACCAGCAAAACCGCCTATCCTCAAACCCGAACCCGTCCCTGATGATTCTAATGATGATTCTAGCGGTGAGCCCAACCTTGATACTAGTGATCCGGTAAATATTCAGCCAGAAGATCAGGCAGAAGATCGGGCAGAAGATCGGGCAGAAGATCAGGCTCAAGATCAGGAACCGCAAAATAGAACGGCCAGCATTGCCAGCAATTTAGCCGATGCCATGGCGTCCCTGAACGAAGATGTCTATGACGTTTATGCCAATAAATCTGATGTGACTGCGCTGGATACACGCATGCAGGTGATCGAACAGAAGCTTCATAAAACCCAGGACATGATTGTCACATTAAACCGGGCGGTTGGGCGGCTGATTGATTACGAAGAAAAGCAATCAGATCAATCACCGGCGATGCTAACAGCTCCAAAACCGGAATTACCAGAACCGCATAAAATAGATACAGCAGCAGAAGGTGCAGAAATAGCGGCACCAGACATAACACCGCCACCGGTTATGATACTGGATAGAGTAGCGCCAGATCGGGTGATCAGCGATCTCAATCCGTCCAGTAACCGCGAAAAGTATCGCGCACCGGGATTGGTTAAACCCACATCTGTTCATAGCCTATGGTATGGGGCGGCCGCTATTCTTATCGTCATGCTTTATTTTATGTTCGCGACAGGAACCACAACCTCGCAACCGGCGTCTTCTTTGCCAGAAAGCGATGCTTTTCTCAATGAAACCGAAATGGCGGTCTATGCCTATATTGATATGGGGATGGCGCGCCCATTGGGGATCACCTCGCTTGATACGTTTTCCGCCCGCATGTGGGAAAAAGGCGTGGATTTACCACAATATTACGAATGTATGGTCAGCATTATGGATGCCAGTACACGGCCAATGAACCAGATGATGCTGATAGAATTGCTTGATAATCCCCTCCGGTCTGATTACAACCCTGCCATTGTTGACCGGCAAAGAGCACTGTTTGAAAGCCGTTACGGATCAGCAGATCATTACGGCGGATATGGCCGCGCGCGCACCAATATTGAATCTTGCCGGAATTGGTGATTAGAACCGCTTGACATTATCCTTTAGGTTAGCGTTAAGTAATCAAAATTATATCTTTCAAGCGAGACATATCATGACTATGCACAAGCGTATTCGTCCTTTCAATACGAAAGAAACTTATCCAGAACAGAAGCTAGACAATGACCTGTCACAAGGCGTTGTAGCCAAAGGCACGATGGTGTTTTTGCGTGGTCAGGTATCACAGGATTTGGATAGCAGAGAAAGCCTGCACCCTAATGATGCAGGCAAGCAAACCGAAAAAACGATGCAGAACATCCAGATGTTGCTTGAAGAAGCAGGCACCACCATGGAAAGCATTTGCCGGATTGTTGTTTATGTTACCGATATCCGCTATCGGGAAGCCGTGTATCAGGAAATGGGCAAATGGCTGAAAGGCGTTTTTCCATGTTCAACCGGTCTGGTTGTGCCAGCGCTGGCACGTCCGGAATGGGTAGTAGAGATTGAAATTACCGCCGTTATTCCCGAATAAAGAGCGTTTCATGTTAGCTGAGATTCTAAACACATTGAAAGACGTTGCCGCCACCCCTCTGGCGCGGGCAACAACCATGCCCAAGGATATCTATACAAACCCGTTAGTGCTTGATCATGAGATCAGCCATATTTTTAGCAAAGACTGGGTCTGTGTCGGGCGCGCCGATACTCTGCCAAATATCGGTGATTACATGACGGTTGAGATTGCAAATCAGCCATTAATTGTCACCAGAGGTAAAGATAATCAGCTCACCGCCATGTCTAATATCTGTTTGCATCGCGGCATGGTATTGGTCGAAGGTCGCGGCAATGCCAATAAATTCACCTGCCCCTATCATGCATGGACTTATCATCCCGATGGCAAACTGGCGGCGGCGGCA
>JABIWM010000105.1 GCA_018701255.1 Alphaproteobacteria bacterium
CACGACGATGCTTGAAAGCTTTCCACATCTTAGTAGCGTTGTTGATAGCAAAAAGAAGTAAGTTGGTATCCTCAATTTCAGATGGAACCTCAGCATAATATACTGTCGTTCTACCCCTTGAAGGCTTTATTACTTCAACCTCTAACGGTTCTGGTAAGTGGTTTTGTGTCGTCAGATGATTACTGATGAATTCATCTTGAGTGGTCTGATCCTTGGCGTTTTAATAGGTGCTTTTATTGGAGGAAGCATCGGCATTGCCGGATTTTTTGGTGCCGTTGGGGTGTCTTTGACTGTTGTAGGCGGAATATTTGGCGCTATTATTGGAAATAGGTTAGGTATAGAAACCGATAAAAAGAATATAAAACGGAAACAACGTTAGCATCTAAACCACCCTCACCTCACCCACAAAATTGCCAACCGGTTTAATTTGAAACGCGTAGCCCTAGGACGTTTATTGCGTCTGCCGGGGAGCTCATAAGTGGTACCATGGATATGATTGGTAAGCTGACCGTTGGTTCGATGCTGACGACCAGCCGGCCGCCGCGCTTTATAAACTGTTCCAGCGGCGGGATAACCATATTGGCCAGATCAGGATACTGCATCAGCTCAGCCTGCATCATCATCACCGACATATCGGCGATATCACCGCGCGTCATGCCGGATGTCTGGCCAGCCAGCGACAAGGCATAATCCATCAACCCCTTATCGCTATATGACAGCTCAAAGCTGTTGATAAATATACCGCCACCAAGCGATGACAGCATCAACAATGCCTGATCCGGTTCAATGTTTTCAAAATCGGACTGATTGATCATATGATAAGTAGGTTTCAGATATTCCAGATCACCATAGCTTTCAAAAACCCCCAGCCCCACCAGCTCAATATCAGCGGTGCTAACCTGACGATAACGATCACCAACATTCCGGTGTGAGGCAATGCTGTTGGCATTAATCGTGATATCATTGATGCCAAGCATGTTCAGCATCATATGATATTCGGCCAGCGTCGGGTCATACGGGCTTAACGCAATGGTGAGTTTTTCCAAAATAAACTCCGAATCATAATCAGGAATAGATGCCCCTTCATAAGGCAATAACGGAATATTATTCATCGAAAATCGCTCAATGGAAAGGCGTGAGCCTTCGGCCTCAATATCCAGATCATTAATAATAATATCACCAGTACGATATACAGAAACGCCGCCATCAATGTCCCAGAACATCGGGTCAAGCATCTGGTCATCCATCACCATATCTTCAATAGACATCCGGCCAAGATAGATAACCACGTCTTCATCATTCATCCGCATGCCCTCAACCAGAAATGTATTCAATCTGAACACACCGCCAGTAAGATCATAATCCAGCACAAGCCGTTCGGATGAGCCCAGATAATCATTCCCCGAATAAAACCGAATATCGGATACATCGCCCTTAAGTGTATTCTGATCAAAATACCCGCGTTCATAAGCAATGCGCAAATCACCAATAAAAATATCATCCTGTGCATGAGCGGCAAATATAGCCATAAACGACATCATAATCGTTATCATTAGCGTGTTGAATGAAGATATCCGGCCATTATAACTCATTATGATATTCCTATGGTTGCGTGTTAATTATCAATATTTATTAGTCTTATTCGATATGTATGTTATGCGCAAACAATCAAGCCCGCCATTAATTCAACCGGCCTTTATTATCAACCTTAACCATATCACGCGGCCGGATCAGCGATAGCAATTTTCCGCTTTCCCGCTCAAGGTCTTTGAACTGATCAAGATCAAACACCATATCCGCCAAAGTAGCGGTCGGGAAATCATTTATATCCTGTCCAGCCTGATTACCGTCTTCTGCCATGAGATCATGACAAAGCAGAATCATCCCCGGATTATGGCCAATGATCATGGCCGTGCTAGCCGCCCCAGCATGTTCATGGATCAAATCAAACAACGTATCGCTACTGGCGTTATAAATACGCTCATCAACGACATATTCCGGCTGTTTTGTCCATTCCTTCATCACCCATTCGGCTGTTTCAATAGTACGCGCCGCCGCCGATACCAGCACGATATCGGGAATGGTCAGATGGCCTTTTATGTATCTGGCCATATCTGTACAGTTTCGTTTGCCGCGTTCGACTAGCTTACGGTCAAAATCACGCCCTGTATCAGATACAAGTTCAGTTTTTCCATGTCTTAAAATAAGAAGCCGTGCCATATGCCCATTCCGCTAAAACAATATAAACCTGATATTGCCAGTCCTGAGCCGATGCGAAAAGCCTTTTTTATAAATGCCGGCTTTGCTATGATACGACCTATATGTAATTAAAGGAAAACATCATGTCAGGACAATATTCCGGCTTTATGGAAGCAATTGGAAACACACCACTTATTCGCCTTAACGCGGCTAGCAACGCGACAGGATGTGAAATATATGGCAAGGCCGAGTTCATGAATCCGGGCGGCTCTGTCAAGGATAGAGCAGCGCGGGGTATAATTGAACATGCTGAAAAAACCGGCGCATTAAAACCGGGTGGCACCATCATAGAAGGCACGGCCGGAAACACCGGAATTAGTCTGGCAATGTGCGGTAATGCCCGCGGCTATAAAACCATTATTGTCATGCCGGAAACACAAAGTCAGGAAAAAAAGGATATGCTCCGTCTGCTTGGGGCAGATTTGCGTCTGGTACCGGCAAAACCCTATAAAGACCCCGGCAATTATGTCCGTTATTCCGAACAACTGGCTATTGAGATGAATGAAACGCTTGGTGGCGGGGTTATGTGGGCAAATCAGTTTGATAATGTTGCTAATCAGCAAGGGCATTATCAATATACCGCCCCCGAAATATGGGAACAGACAAACGGCCGCATTGATGGTTTTACCTGTTCCGTTGGCTCCGGCGGCACGATTGGCGGGATCAGCCGCTATCTGAAAGAACAGAACCCCGATATTACCATCGCGCTAAGTGATCCCAATGGGTCCGCGTTATATCATCACTATGCCCATGGTGAGCTGAAATCTGATGGCAACTCGATTAGCGAAGGCATTGGCCAAGGCCGTATCACAGCTAATCTGGGCGAAGCACAAATAGACACGCAATACAGCATCCCCGATACAGAAGCTTTGCCTATCATATTTGATTTGCTCAAAGACGAAGGGCTGTTGCTGGGCGGGTCCAGTGCGATCAATGTGGCTGGTGCTATCCGTCTGGCTCGTGATTTAGGCCCCGGAAAAACGATTGTCACCATTTTATGTGATAGCGGCCAGCGATATCAATCCAAAATCTGGAATCCGGCTTTCCTCAAAGAAAAAGAGCTTCCCTTTCCAGCATGGCTGGATAAGGCATAGAACCATGCTAATCAACGCTATTGATGCTATTCAGGCCAGCCAGACATCAT
Source organism: Alphaproteobacteria bacterium (assembly GCA_018701255.1). Taxonomy (GTDB): domain Bacteria; phylum Pseudomonadota; class Alphaproteobacteria; order Puniceispirillales; family UBA1172; genus UBA12202. The sequence goes on from JABIWM010000105.1 coordinate 3,404, forward strand.
CTGTTCTGTTCATGGATGCCACCTTTGTTCTGCCAAACTCTGACAGGGATGCAAAGGCTGAATATCTGGACAAACGCATAACCGGTGCCGTGTTTTTTGATATTAATCTGGTGGCGGATCAATCCTCACCCCTGCCCCATACCATGCCGGATGCAGCAGGATTTACCGATCACATGCGCTTATTGGGGCTGAACGCTGATCATATGGTTATTATTTATGATCAGTCTGGCATGCTTTCTGCGGCGAGAGCATGGTGGATGCTCCGGTATTTCGGGCATGGTCATGTGGCTATTCTTGATGGCGGCTTGCCTGCATGGGTGGCCGCTGGCGGTGCTGTTGAAACAGGCGCACCAAAAACGCCCGAAACCGGATCATTTACCGCTATGGCGGCTGATGCAAATGCCATCATGACACGCGAAGATATGATTGCGTTGGTTGCTATGCCGTTATCCAACCGATCTGCCCAGATTGTTGATGCGCGGTCAGCTGGCCGCTTTACCGGAAAAGCTGCTGAGCCGCGCCCCGGAATGGCATCTGGCCATATGCCGGGGGCGTTGAATTGCCCGATTAGTCATTTTATTGATGCCGATACAGGCGTTTGCAAATCCCCAGCCCAGATTGAAACAATCTTTGCTGATGCTGGTATTGATCTGAATAAACCGGTGGTGACCAGTTGCGGGTCTGGCGTGACGGCTTGCGGGCTTGCATTCGGGTTTGCGCTTATCGGAAAACATGATGTTTCCATTTATGATGGATCATGGTCTGAATGGGGCGCGCCTGATGCTGACCGGTTGAGCTGTCCTGTGGTGACTGTGTAAAATACTGCCTACATAAATAGGTTTTTATAAAGGTTTAAAAAGGGACTTAATCATGGCGAAGAAAACCAAAAGCGCACATCCGGCAACCAAAGTCGTTCATGCATCGGTACATCCGCTTGACCATGAAGGCATGGCAAATATTCCTGTTTATCATACCTCAACGGTGATGAAAGCTAATCTGGATGATTATCGCAATGGCCGTGGAACATATGATTACGGACGCGTGGGCACGCCTACGTCTGTTGCGACAGAAACCGCCGTGGCTGATCTGTACCGGATGGATGATTGCGTTGCTACACCATCCGGTTTATCAGCAATCTGTCTGGGCATATCCGGCGTTCTGAAAGCGGGTGATCATGCGCTTTTTCCGGATAGCATGTATGGTTCCGGTCGCCGCTTCATTGATAAAGTTCTGCCGCAAATGGGGGTTCATGTAGGGATATATGACCCCTGCCTGACCGCTGGCGAGCTTAAATTGCTTTTTACTGAAAATACCCGACTTCTTTATCTGGAAAGCCCCGGTAGCCTTACTTTTGAGATGCAGGATATTCCGGCCTTAACACAATTAGCCCATCAACATGATTGTCTGGTTGCGATTGATAACACATGGGGAACCGCGCTTTATTTTGATGCCACCCATCATAATATGGATATTGTTATTGAGGCCGGAACAAAATATATATCCGGCCATTCTGACGTTAGTATGGGATTTGTCATATCAAATGGTGATACGGCAACATCTATTCGCAATTATGCGCGCAACACTGGCATATGCGTTGCACCGGATGAACATTATCTGGCTATGCGGGGAATGCGGACAATGGCAATTCGCTTGCGGCAATCCGAAGAAAACGGATTAGCACTAGCGCAATGGCTAGAACAACAACCAGAAGTCATCCAAATGCTGCATCCGGCCTTACCGTCGCATCCGGGACATCATCACTGGCAACGTGATTTTACCGGATCATGTGGATTATTCGGGTTTGTTATTGATCCGGATATTCCTGTTACGGCTATTGATGCTATGGCGGACGGTCTGGACTGGTTCGGCATAGGGGCATCATGGGGTGGTCATGAAAGCCTGATCAGTCAGGGGAATTTCAAACGGACAATCACCGATATACCGCAAGGGTCTTTATTGCGTATTTATGCAGGACTAGAAGACAAAACAGATTTGTTGAATGATTTGCAAGCCGGTTTTGATAGAATGCGCGGTGCTAATTCATAATGCCAATTCATAATGCCCGCATAATATAGCTATGCACGGAAATGCCGAAACCGGCCAAAACGCCAGCGAATAACCGCATCACAAAGCAGAAATACCACCAAAGGCAATATCATCTGCATGATAGATGCCACGCCCAATGCCTGTCTGCTTGCCCCCGAAGCCAGCGTTACCGCTTCAGTAGTGAGCGTAATCATGCGGCCGTTACTGGCAAAAATAGTTGGTAAATATAGCGCACAGCTAACCGAGAAACCAATGGCAAAGGCGGTCATAATCGGCGTCAGTAAAATGGGCAGTTTAATGCGAAATAATTGCCTGATCTTACTAGCACCTAATGTGGCCGCGATATCGGTATAATGGCGATCAAAACGCCGCCATATTGGGCCAAGCGTCAGCATGACATAGGGAAATACAAACAGCATGTGTACCCAGATCAGGGTGATATAAAGCCCATCAAGCCGGAGCCAGATTAAAAAAATCTGCAACCCGAATAGAAATGACGCTTGCGGCAATAATAATGGCAAATATAGCCATTTTTCCATATGTGAATGATAACGGGTTGCGCTCTGCTCAAACCAGATGATAGCAATGATGACAGATGCCAGCGCAGAAATGCCCGCAATCATGACGCTATTAAAACCAGCAACAAACATCATATCAGCCGTGTTAATCCACGCCCGAACCCCCCATTGATCTGGCAAAACAGCCGGAAATCGCCAAATATTTGCAAATCCCCATATGATCACTGATATTAATCCCATCACAGAAATCAAACAGGGCAGGATGGCAATAATAAATAACGTCTTTCTGCATCCCTTAACCAGCACAGATGGCATATATCCGCGTTTGCCATGATAAGTCAGATGCCGGATGAACTGGCCAGTGGCATATGCTGAACTGATCCAGATCACACAGCATATCAACGCAAGCCCCAATTGAACAACCGCACCAACAGCCGCGATAAATTGATTATTCAGATCAGCATCATAAAACCAGTCCAGTATGCGCGGTGCTAATGGCGGGGGTAAGGATGGCGCTAATATCAAAGCCATATCAACAACAGATACCGAAAACATCAGAACAATCATAACCGGAAGCCGCATCCGTTTAGCCAGTTGCGGGGTAATGATATATAGCCATGCCGAATATGGGCGATAGCCAAGACTGGCGGCATGATCCAGATGATCATTCACTTTGATCTGGCTGAGCGCCGATACCCCCATCAACAACAGAAAAGGCAATTCTTTGGCGATTAGGGCAAGAATTAATCCAACCCCATATGCGTCAGGGATAAGATACAGATCAGGCGGCCGTTCCCATCCCGTCAACCACGGGGATAGCAAACGGATTAACCAGCCGCTAGGTTGCAATAAAAACAGAAACCCAACAGCAACCGTTATATGGGGAACAGCCAGTAAAGGTGCGATGAGCCGGAAAATGATGCCAGCCCGTCCGTTATGATAAAGACGCGCCAGCAATGCCATAGCCAGCACATAGGAAATAAACGTGGCAACTAATGCCGTAAATCCACTAAGCCAGATGGATGTCCAGATAGCCGGTTGATCCAGAAACAGAAATACCGGTTCAAGAGAAAAATGATAGCGGCCAAGCGGCGCAAACCATCCCGATGCGGGCAGAATAGCCCCGGCAAGTCCGGCCATAATTGGCAATAAGCAAATCAGTATGATGACAAAACGGCTGATCATGATAGTGATCGTTTTACTGATATATTATTGCCCTGTATAGCGGTCAGCCCATTGTTTTTCTATATACGGAACCCAGCTTGGATGAAACTCAGGCAAGGTTTTCCCAAGGGAAGATTCATCAAGAGTAGCAATACCCAGAGGCAATTTTGCAAAAACCGTCTGCATATCTGGCGGTAATTTATCCATTGCCAGAACCGTTGGATCACCCCAGATATCAGAATGCGCTTTATGTGATTGCGCTTCCGGGCTTAATAGAAAATTGGCGACCACCTGTGCGGCTTCCGGTGCATTGGCATTAAACGGAATGGCAACAAAATGAACATTGGCCAGTGTTCCGCTATCATGAACATAACTGCGGACGGTATCAGGCAGGATTCCCTGTGCGATGCCGTTTGAAAACTCTGCCGGATTAAAGGCAAAGGCAATGGATAACTCACCATCACCAAGCATTTGTATCATGGCCGTATAATTAGCTGGAAAATGCTTGCCGCCTTGCCGTAAATGCGGATGCGCGGCATCAAGCCATTGCCATAACGGGGTCAGCGCTTGATCGGCG
>JABIWM010000106.1 GCA_018701255.1 Alphaproteobacteria bacterium
AGATGTAGTTATGACAACCAAGGTCATGATACCGGAACAACAATTATCAGATCAGGATGCCCTATTCATAGAAACACCACTTAAAGATGTAGTTATGACAACCAAGGTCATGATACCGGAACAACCAGTCTTTCAGCCCTTACACCCTTTTAGTCGTGGAGGGCGTGGGCATTATGAAAGCGCGAAAAATCCTGTTCAGATGCTGGCCAGTCTTATTCGCGAGGCTGAAACAAAAATATCAGAATCTGTATATGCTGAAACATCTGCATTTTCACAGCCAGTCTTAACAACCGACATTTCATCTAGCTTAATGTTAAACTCCAAAGAGCATCAGCTTATGGGGCCATTTACATTGCCAGCCACCAAACAGGCTCAAAACAATCCCCATTTGCAGACTCACAGCGATTCCACGAAAATTTATGGGCCTTTTCCTAAAAATATTCCCGTGTCAGACAACATACGGACAGATTCAACTACCATAGTGCATACACCAGATATGGCTAATCTGAAAACAGAAACGGATGCGGCTAAATCCCTTACAGAAGCTGTTATTCTCAAATCGGAAGCAAAAACCGAAACCGGAATGGAACATAAAATACAAATGCCAAAACGGGATGTTCACATAGATGAATTAACCGCTATGCGCGGCGCGATTAAGACTGCCGATAATAGCACAGCAGATGAGCAATCCATGATGGCATCATCGCTGAAATCATCACAAATGACTTCCACAGCGCTTTCATCATCATCACCGTCATCCGTCGGGGCGCATCTGTCTAATGCCGGGGTGCAAAGTACAGGCACCGAACATGGTGGTGGCTTTTCGGGTCAGCAACAATCTGGCCAACAGGGGAGCCAACAGAATCCCCAACAAGGTCAGCCAGATATATCCGTTGATTCCCGTATGGGACTTGATCAGGGCAAAGATGGACGGTTGCTTCGGTTGAATATGGCCGATACAAACTGGACAGACCGGTTGCTCCGCCATATTGAGGGCAAAACATCAGATACAGGCGGTGAAACCATTCGTGTTATTCTGGAACCAGCAAAACTGGGGCGGCTAATTGTGCAGATAAGTATGACCGGACAAACATCATATGTCCAGATCACATCCGCCACAGCAGAAGCCGCGGCTCTTCTTGCAGATGCAGAACCAAAGCTGCAACAGGCGCTGGAACAGAATGGGATGAAACTAGGCCAGATGCAGACATCAACACAGGGGTTTTCGCATCAGTGGTCAAATCAACAAGGATCACAACATGGATCAAAGGATCATAATTCTGGCTCATCCGATGATGGAAACAATAGTAATATGAAAAATGTATCCCAAGGTGAGGAAGAATCGACTAAATTATTAGAAAATGCTAAATTAGGAGAAGTTAACATTCTGGCATAATGCCAATATGTGAGGGAAATGATATGGCTGATGAAAACGAAGATGAAAAGAAATCCGGTGGGTTAATGCCACTACTTAAGAAAATAGGTCTTTTTGGAGCGATGATTTCCATCGGTCTGATTGTTGGCTATTATTTCTTTGCCCCCGGTAGTGATGTGATCGAAAAAGAAGAACTACAAGAAATGATCGAACGCAGTGTTGAAGATAATCTAGACGAGAGAAAGGCCGAAGAAGAAGCCAATGCTGATCCGTCAAAAGTATCAAAAGATACCCCAGAGGAAGAAACCTTTGAGACTATTTACTATGAATTTGCTGGTACATTTACTACAAATCTGGCCAATTCCCGAAAAATGCTTCAATTAGGTCTGGCTGTATCAACCCAATATGATGATACAGTGATGGTGAATGTCGAAGCTCATGAGCTTGGACTTCGGTCTGTAATTCTTGAGCGCGTTGGTAATTTCAGCGAAGACGATATAAAGGGTGAGGAAGGCCGCAGGATGCTGGCTACATCTATTAAGGATGCTCTAAATGCCGAGTTAGAAGCCTTAGAAGGTTTTGGCGGTGTTGAGAAAGTCCATTTCACCTCACTTGTGCTTCAGTAATGTGATTGAGAATTAGAGGTATGCTGTGACATCCACACGTAAACTTAGTACTAATGAAGTCAATGCCCTGATTGATGGCCTTAATAATGATGGCGACACCGGATCAGCTATTGCCGATATTAGCGAAAGCAATGATATCCGGTCCTTCGAGTTTGGCTCTGATGATCTGTCATTACTTGGTGACTATTATGCTTTGCGGATGATTAATGAGAGGTTTTCGCGTTTAGCCAGAGGTATTTTCCTACCCATGTTGAGGATACAGCCACGTATTTCTTCATTTCCTCCAGAAGTCAAAACCTATGATGAATATACTGCTGATGTGGATAATTTTCTCAGCATGAGCATGACCAGAATAGAAGAATTGCGTGGTTCCATGATGATGGTGCTTGATCCGTCTTTCATATCTATTCTGACTAATTCTTATTATGGCGGCAAAATATCAAAGATTAAAAACCGCAAGAATGAGTTTACCTCAACAGAAGAGCGCGTCATTGAACTGGTTAGTGACGGGCTTAATTCCGCATTGGAAGAAGCTTGGAAAGACCTGATGCGGATTAGCATTACGCCAACTAGCCGGGAAGTAAATCCACAATTTGCATCTTTCGTAGATGGCAATGATCTGGTAATTATTTGCTCTTTCGTGGTGCAGTTGCCTAATGTTGAAGCCGCATCATTCGATATTATTTATCCGCTACAAACTCTTAAGCCAATTGCCAGCCAGTTGCGTTCTCGCGTGCAAACCGATCTGGTTGATGACGATAAGTCATGGAAAGAACGCATGGAACAGGCAATTATGGAAATCCCACTAAAGCTGGTAGCTAGACTAGGTGAGCCTAAAGTATCGATGCGGAGCCTGATTACGCTTAAAAAAGATGACACATTTCCAATGCAAATCAATGAAGGAATTGATGTCATGCTAGAAGATAATGTGATGTTTATTGGTGAGGCCGGTGAATTAAATGGCCAGGCCGCTATCAAAATGACACAAAAAATAAGTGAATGAGTAAATATGAATACCGCATACTGCCATCATATGGCTAAATGAGAAAAGGAATGATCCATGTCTGAAGAAACTGAAAATCAGAACGACGGCAACCAGGTACCGGTTGCAGGGCCCGAAGAACGGGTATCTGTTGATAATTTGCGAGTGCTCGAAAATATTGAAGTCACTATGACAGTGGAAGTCGGTAATACCGAAATCAAGATACGTGATTTATTGCGCCTGAACGAAGGATCAGTCATTGAGCTTGATCGTCTGGCCGGTGATCCACTGGATATTCTGGTAAATGGTACCATCATTGCCCGTGGCGAAGTGGTTATGGTTGGCGAACGGTTTGGCATCCGCTTTAGCGAAATTGTTTCACCTGAACAGCGTATGGAAAATCTGTAAACCGGTTTCATCCGGTGACAATTTTCTGACACATCAGTAAATTTAATATTATATAAATTATTTTTCTATTTATTAACAAATAGTTAATAATTTTATTTCTAAACTGGCACGGCTTTTGCCTTTCCTCTTGAGGAATTGTTAACGGGGCAACCATGTCAGATACGTTTTCTATAACACAGCTGATTATCATAACAGCATTTCTGTCCGTATTAATCGGCCTGATGTTTGTTGTGCGGCGTTATAAAGAGCCATTATCCAAACAGCTTGGTGGCCAGCGGCGCATTAAATTGATGGAAGATACATCCATTGGCGCCAATGAACGCGCCAAGCTGATTGAAGTCGATGGACAGGTTTTTCTGATTATATCGGCTAAAAATCAACCGCCTTCAGTTATGCCATTTGATCAGGTCTCTGCTAACCCTCCAAAAACTATCCGGCCAGCAGCTACTGGATCACAACTGGCAAAATCCTCAAAAGACAAATCAAACACTCCGTTTCTGGAAGCCATGAAACAGGCGCGTCTTCGCAACCCTAATCTTGGATTGGATCAGTCATGAAGCCACTCATGTTCCTGATAAAAGTATTAATCCCGATGGCTATCATATTGACGGCCGGAACGGCATTTGCACAAAATGGCCTGGGTCAGCCGCTTGATGGCTTGCCAGCGCTAACCGTTGTTAATAATAGCAACGGATCAGCCACATATTCGCTATCCCTGCAAATCCTTTTCCTGATGACGGCGTTAACGGTATTGCCATCGCTTGTTCTAGGCATGACATCATTTACACGGGTGATTATTGTTTTATCGATACTTCGTCAGGCGCTAGGAACTCAGCAAACACCCCCAAATCAGGTGCTGATTGCTATTGCGCTATTTTTGACCTTCTTCATCATGGCACCAACCTTTACCGTTATTTATGATCAGGCGCTGGCACCTTATCTGGATGGCCAGATTGATGCCGCATCAGCGGTGACATCAGCCAGTGCAACAATCAAAGATTTTATGGTTAATAACACGCGGATCAATGATCTGACGATGTTTGCAGAAATGGCCGGCGATGATCCCTATGCGACCAATGCCGATATCCCATTTTCGGTTATTCTGCCAGCATTTATCACGTCTGAATTGAAAACCGCTTTCCAGATTGGCTTTCTTCTGTTCCTGCCATTTCTGGTCATTGATATGGTGATTGCGTCGACGCTGATGTCTTTGGGTATGATGATGTTGAGCCCGATGCTGGTATCGCTTCCTTTCAAATTGCTGCTGTTTGTTCTGGTTGATGGCTGGGCCATGACAGTCAGCTCACTGGCGGCTACCTATACCGTTTGATGATCTTACCCCCGAAGGAGAACTGACCATGGGTTTTGATGCTAATATTGATCAACTGCAAAATATGTTCTGGCAGATTATTCTGACGGCAGGCCCTTTACTGGTGGTTGCACTGGCTATCGGTTTGCTGATCGGTATTATTCAGGCGGCGACATCAATCAACGAAATGACGTTAAGTTTTGTGCCCAAACTAATTGTTGTCTTGCTGGTTTTTGGATTATTGTCTGGTTATATGCTGAATACGCTAACGTCATATTTTGACTATACGTTTGATCAGATAGTGGCAATAAATACATGATTGGTGATCTGATAATAGATGGATCTTCAGGCCCTGCCCTGCCCGGCATAGATATGCAGATTATCATGGCATATCTGGCTACGTTTCTGATATTCAGCTTGCGTATCGGGGCGTTTCTTTTGTCTGCACCATTTTTTGGTGCGCGCTGGGTGCCTTTGCAAATACGAATTATCATGGCTTTCACATTATCTGCTTCAGTGGCATTGGCGGCACCTCCTATTTCAGCTGAACAACTTGGCTCACCAGCAATGTTAGTCATAATCATGACAGAAATTAGTATTGGGCTGACCGCAGGGCTCATTCTGACTATTTTCTTTGGTGCTGTATCATTAGCCGGTGAAAAAATTGCCACAACATCTGGTCTTAGCTATGCCACACAAATTGATCCTAATGCGGGGGGTCAGACTCCAGTAGTGAGTCAGATACTATATATGTTTATGATGGTTATTTTTGTTTCACTGGATGGTCATCTGATTGCTATCCGTTC
>JABIWM010000107.1 GCA_018701255.1 Alphaproteobacteria bacterium
CGTTCAAATCATCTAGAGCTGTGCAAGTTTAATACCACTTTTTAAAGCCCTGCTAAAATATTGGTGCAAAAGTTGCAGTGTTACTTTTATTAAAATAAAGTATATTATAATTAACTGATATTGGAAATGGAGCTTATCCATAATGTCCATTATAAATCACTTTTCTAAACGAATGACCATGATCTGTCTGTTGATTATTGTCACCGGCATTGCCATGCGGCCGTCACTGGCATCAACACAATTTATCATACGTGATCATATTGTCATTGATATCCGTTCCGGTGTTGAATGGCTGCGGTGTAGCGTTGGCCAGACATGGAATGGCGAAACCTGCACTGGTGAGATTGTCAAACTTAACCATGATGACATCGAAAAAGCCATTGTGATCGCGAATGAGCAATTAGGCGGCAATTGGCGCCTGCCCAGTCTGGCTGAACTGGAAGGTATTGTCTGTTATGAATGTGACGGCGTTAAAATTGACATGGTGGCATTTCCCAATACCTCTGGTGAACCCTACTGGACAAATGAGCAGAATCCGTATGCCTCACGTCATTATTATACGGTTAATTTTTTCACCGGACACCGGTATGGGCGTTTTTTTCCCTATCAGGAAATGGCCGTCAGATTTGTTCAGGATCGCTAGCCGTCTGGCGTTTCTGCCATAACCAGAACACCAGTTTTGCAAAAAACCCGACCCCGCCAATAATCCATATCACCGCTGCCACGCGTGACGTTGTTACTTCTTGCAAGGCATCAAGTTTATCAGTGGCCAGCAATCCAAGCACTACCAGCATTAATACGGTCAGCATAAATAACCGGATAATGCGGCAACGCTGGCAACCTGTTTTACGCTGCGGTTGTGATCGGCTTAACGTTATCATATGACAGACCTTATCCCACATGAATTGGTAAAATGAAGAAACAGCAATATTGCAAAAATCATACCATATTATCATTAAATGATATGCCGGAAACTTGACACTACTTTAACCTTTAATTAACCATTTAACAATAATATGTTGTTTTTATTTATAATATTTAACTAATATTTGACAATTTTAACCGTCAAATGTTTATTTTGCGATAACGAAAATGTTACCTCATCTTAACTGTCATAACATTGACGTGGGAGGATGACATGCAGTTAATGCCATCAATTAAAGCGAAGCAGAAACAATCACTGATCATTACGCCGCAGTTACAACAGGCGATTAAATTACTGCAAATGACCAATCTGGAAATTAAGCAATTTCTGGATGATCAAGCGCTGGAAAACCCTTTTCTGGATGTAGACCATTCGGATGCAGAGCAACCCATTGCGGCAACTTCTGATCATCAGAACGCTGATCACCAGATGGCAGATGCGGCAACCGAAGCTCCAGCTTCCCTCACCGAATTAACACCTGAAAATAACGCGCTTTCAGATGATCCTACCGAAAACTCTGATATGGATAATCGCTATTCATCATCTGAACATGACACTGTTACACACACGTCTTCCCAATCTTCCGGCCATAACCCCGGACATGGTGACGATGTTGACTGGATGGGACAGATTGCAAACCCTGAGCCGGGGCTACATGCCAAAGTCATCAGCCAGATTGAACTCGCCATTGCGCCAGAACATGCAGGCGTGGCCTATATGCTAACAGATATGCTGGCGCCAACAGGTTGGCTTGATACCCCCCTTGATCAGATTGCCACCCAGACCGGTCTTAGCGAAGACAGACTGGAAGCCGTATTAGCTGAGCTTCAGCATCTAGAACCTGTTGGCGTATTTGCGCGCAATCTGGCTGAATGTTTGAAAATTCAGGCAATTGATGCCGATTGTTATGATCATGTCATGGCTGTTGTTTTGGATCATCTGGATGTGCTGGGCAAGGGTGATATTGCCAGTCTGGCGCGAAAAGCTGATTGTGATCATGATACGATTATTGATGCGCTGACCACTATTCGCAGCTTTAACCCTAAACCGGGTGAGGCATATAGCAATGATCTGCCACCATTATCCGAACCTGACGTTATTGTCCGCAAAACCGCTGATGGATGGGCAGTTGATCTGAACCGGTCTACCTTACCGACTTTGCACATCAAAGAAGGTTACGCCGATGCCATCGCAGAAAACATGAAATCGACCGGCCAGAGCGATCAGAATGAGTTTATTGCCAATGCCATGGGTTCAGCACGCTGGCTCAAGCGGGCGCTGGAACAACGGAACGAAACGACAATAAAAATTTGTGGTGAGATTGTTCGCCAGCAACAGGATTTTATGAAATACGGTATGGAAGCATTGAAACCCATGCTGCTGAAAACCGTGGCTGATGCAGTAGGTATGCATGAAAGCACCATTAGCCGCGTCACCAATGGAACCGTAATTAATACGCCGCGCGGTACTTTTTCGCTGAAAGCATTTTTCAGCGTGTCTATTGTTTCTGATCAGGGCGAAGGCAATATGGCGGCAACCGCTGTCCGGACGCGGATCCAACATCTGATCAAATCCGAAAACCCGAAAAAGCCGCTTAGCGATAGCGACATTGCATCAGAAATCAGTGATCAGGGTATTACTCTGGCACGGCGCACCGTAGCAAAATATCGGGAAATGCTGCGGATACCATCATCATCTGAACGCCGCCGTCTGGGGCGTATGCAGATGATTGGCTAAAAATAAAACTCTATTCGGATGAACCCTATAAGTGGGATTATCTAGCCCTGACGTGCAGACAGTTTTTGGTGAATAGCCAAATAGGATTCGCTTGTCTGACCATAATCATTCATATAATGCGCTAGCGGCATCGTCTCGCTATGTGTGATCTGATCCTGATCGTCATAATGCACAACATTCACTCCTATTTTAGTTTGCGGACCATCCTCGGCATCTGCAAATGTTTTGATATGATTTTCGTTCATTGCAAGCTCCTATGTGTAAAGAACAAGCGTGATTTGCATATTTTATGCCAATATAACGGCTTATTTTCCGCTATATGCTAAGCTGAGCCATCTGATCTAGAAATTTCTGATGGTTTTGCGGCATATTTTCCATGCGGTCGAACACAACGCTAGCTGGAAAAGACGTTATCTCTGTCTTACCATATGCGATGGTGGTGTGTTTCCAATCCGCCCCTGCCAATACTTCTGGCAAGCCAAACATCTGATCTGCTTCGTAAAACCGGATAATAATGCGGCCAGACCGGTCAAGAACAACAATTTTCCCTGATAGCACCAGATAGAAATGTGTGGCTGGTTGTTTTTCTCGGAACAGAACTTCACCACTCCACATCCTGATATGTGATATCAGATGCTTCATATGGCAAAACCCATCATGACTGGTTGTTGTTTTTTGACAACTTCGGATGCCATTGAACAGGCAAAAAGCCAGCTGGCAATATCTTCTTTTCCCCAGTGGTTTTCAATGACATGGCGCGGGATAGCCAGAACCTCACATGCAGAACTGGCCATGATATCCAGATCATAATGATCCAGTGCCAGAAAAGACACAAAGCTGATCATATCACCTGCTGCGAAATCCTTCCCCATACGCGATCTGGGTTTTGGATGTGATTTGGCATGGGCGCGGCCAGATATCAGATAATAAGCCTGATCTGTTGGCATATCAGCCGAAATAATCAGCCGCCCTCTAGCATGGATAAGCCGGGGATAGTGCTGAACAAACTGATCAACGTGTAAAGGTGGTTTCATGTCATTGTCCTTCTATAAAGGAAAACGACTGACAGAAAAAAATGTTAGATCATTTCGCTTTCATCATGACTATTTTGACCTTTGTGATCAGTCATGCATCAGATGCTCTTGTTCGCGCAATATCTTGATCAGCGCATTGACATGCTGTTCGGACAGATGAAACTCTCGCCGCAGTTTTTCGATTTTGACCAGCTCGTCTTCGGATAAAACCCCATCACTTAACGCTGTTGCAATTTCGGCCTCAATAATGGCTTTGCGTTGTGACATCTGGTTTGAAAAAGCCGAGGCCACAATACCAGTTAGCAACGCTACCACACATACCCCCATCAAGGCGGTAATAGCGCCGATCACCTGCCCTATGGGAGTGATTGGCGACACATCCCCATACCCAACCGTGGTGAGCGTGATCAGTGACCACCACATTGTTTGGGGGATGGAGGAAAATTCATCTGGCTGGGCTTTATGTTCAACAATATACATCATGGCGCTAGACATAAATAACGCAATCAGGAACAGATAACTGGCCGCACCGAAAGACCCTATTTCTGACCGGATTGCAGAAATTAAATCTTCGAGAGCAGATGAATAATGCGATATCTTGAACAATCTGATTAACCGCAATGCCCGCAACCATCGCAAATCCACCTGCCCCATGATCAACGGCAGAATACTAGGCAGAATAGCAATCAGATCAATCAATCCGGTAAAGCTGAAAATATAATTCAGCCGACGCCCGAAAGGTGATGCGTAGCCGCAAGTTTCGTTCGCCCCACTTGCCCAGATACGCAATAGATATTCAGTTCCGAAAATTATCACCGAAAACATTTCAAAGATAAAAAAGGCCTGATGATAGGTATCCCCAATCGTATTCACCGATTCAAGGCAGATTGCGGCAACATTCAAAATAATCAGCGAGCCCAGAAAGCGGTCGACCACGCGGCTTTTTCTGTCTCCCTTGCTTCCTCTTTCGAGAATCTGAAGCATGCGCGCTTGCGAAATCATCTGACTGTCACCCTTAAAACATTATCATCTGTTAAAGAGAGTATACGGGGAAAGCGGTTCTGCTTCAATCCGAAGAAAATTGTTGTGCTATATCAATATTTTCAACACAGCGTTTAGCAAAATCCATTGTATAAGCCCGGCCATATAACTGGGTCATGCGCATAATGCCAAACCGTGCCGATGCCAATGCAACAGCGTTCGGGTCACGGCGAATACCGGCAATCATATGCAAAAGTTCTTCGATATTATCCCTGATGCTTTCAAGCCGGCGCACTTCATCCGCGCTAAGTGAGCTATTATCATCATCTACCATCTTATGCATCTTGGGACATTGTTTTTGCAGATATATGACTTCACCCATGATATGACCTGTCCGGTTTTGCGTTGTAAGTTGGTAAACCTTTAAACGGCAAATCTGATCATATTGTTAATCGGAAACATGTCTTTATATCTGGCATGAGAATTGCTGTTGGATATGTATGTTGATAATCATGGCACGCAAAATCTGTCACTCTGTCTGGCTTACAGCCAGTATCACCATTAGCGTGATGACCTATCCTGCCATAGCGCAAAACAATATTCCACTGGCTGATCATATTGGCGGTGATGACAATTGTGAGCATATTACCCGTATTGTTGAAAAAACCTTTGCCATGCCCGATGGCATATTGACCGCAATTACCCGTATTGAGGCTGGACGCGTCACCGGTAATGGCACCCGTGAAGGGTGGCCATGGACGATCAACCATGCAGGTAAAGGACTATTTTTTGATAGCAAGGACAAGATGCTGGCCTATGCCGAATACCAATTGGTTGATGGTGATCAGAATATGGATATCGGTTGTATGCAGATCAGCCATTACTGGCATAGCGAAAACTTTACTGATCTGGAAGAAATGGGTGATCCCTTTACCAATATTGCCTATGCCGCCGCGTTTTTATCTGATCTGGAAGCTACTCACGGGTCTTGGGATCAGGCTATCCGGCATTATCATAACGCTAACACCGAACAGAACACGCCTTATGTAAATAAAGTTTATGCGGCGTGGGATGCGATTGGTTCAACACCAGCGATAACAGACACTATTCCAGCAAATATCAGTAATGATACGGCATCTGACATCATGCCTAGTACCGCCAGTCTGGATGCGTTCCCTATTGATATCACAACCCCTGATATGATCTTACCGGAATTGCCTTTTCAGGAACAGGTGGCATCACCCGAATTACCATTAACCGCACCAGTTACCGTGGCACCAGTAGCAACCCTTACTATTCCGAAACCCCAAGACCCTCTAGCCATGCTGAAAGCAAAACAGCCACATTTGAAGGGTAAATGGGATAAGGTAGAGGCGTTTCGCAAACTCCTAGATTATTAATTTAGAAAACATAAAATACTATATCTCGCATAAAAAAAGCCGGAATATAATCCGGCTTTTCTTCTGTTTTTCAGGAGAGATATTATCATGCGTAAAATTATAAACGACTTCATTAAAAATTGTTTAGCCAATTTACGCCCCTAATCCACAATTAAATTATATATGATCATAATGTATCCACATGTTTACAAATCCGAATTTATGTTTCAAAATAATTTACAATATTTAGAAAATGACAAAATATAGTTCTATGGAGGAAAGTAATGAAGTTAAGAACAATGATTGCCACCGCTGCATTAGCCATTCCCTTAATGACGGGTTCTGCTGTTGCGCTGGAAATGGGCGCAACGGATCAGCCGATTAAATTGGCTATGAATGAATGGACAGGCCAGCATCTTACCACACGTGTCGCTGGTGCTATTCTGGAAAAGGCCGGATATAACGTTGAATATGTCACCGCAGGTTATGGGCCACAATTTATTGCTATGGCTGATGGCGAATTACACGGCGCTATGGAAGTCTGGACATCTAACCTACCCGGTCAGTTTAATGACATGGAAGCTGCCGGCGGCGTCAAAGATATTGGCGCTCTGGGGCTGAATGCGCGCGAAGGTGTGCTTTATCCTATCCACATGAAAGACATGTGCCCCGGTCTGCCTGATTGGGAAGCGTTGAATGCATGTGCTGCAAAATTTGCAACCGTAGAAACCATGCCAAAGGGTCGTCTGCTTGACTATCCGGCTGACTGGGGTTCACCGGGTGCTGATCGGTTTAATGCTATGGGCATGGATTTTCAGGCTGTTCCAGCTGGATCAGAAGGTGCGCTTATCACTGAACTGGAAGCATCTATTGCCAAAAAATCACCATTACTGCTGACTTTCTGGCAACCCCATTGGGCACTGGCCGAATATGAAACCGAATGGGTGGCGTTACCGGCGGGTACTGATGAATGCTATAATGATGCTTCATGGGGCGTTAACCCTAACGCCACTGGTGACTGCGACTTCTCACCAACCCGCATCTTCAAGGTAACATGGTCAGGCATGAATGATACATGGCCTGTCGCGGGTGAGATTCTTGCCCAATACACCATGGATGCTGGTGATCAGCAAAATATGATGGCTGCTATTGATGGCCGTGGTGAAGATATTGATGATGTTGTTGCGGCATTTGTTGCTAGCAAAGCATCCAATATCGATAGCATGATTGCCGCCGCAAAAGCGAAGTAATCAGATTGACAACTATCTATTTGCGACAGGCAGACCCGTTTTGCCTGTCGCTCTTTGCTTCATGACGCCCGCAGAGAAGCAAAGAGCATAGTAATTATTATTGCAGGATATTTATGAAAACCCAGGATCGCATAAATCAGATACATCCGGTCAAGTTATCTTGTGATGCTTTGTGGAAGGTATTTGGCAATGATGCCGATATACTAAAATCTAACCCTAAATGGCTAGCTATGAGCCGCGCCGAACGGTCAGAAACCTTGAGGGAAAATGGTTATATCGTTGGCGCAGAAGATATCTCTTTTTCTGTTCACGCTGGTGAATTATTTGTCATTATGGGGCTATCCGGTTCTGGCAAATCAACTGTCTTGCGCTGCATTGCCCAACTTCAGAAGCCCAGTTTTGGGCATGTTTTTCTGGATGGTGAATGCCTTGATACCATGGCTGAACCCGCTTTGCGCGATATCCGCCGCCGCAAGATGGGGATGGTGTTTCAGAATTTTGGATTGATCCCACATTTCACCGCGCTTCAGAATATTGCGTTTCCTTTAAAAGTCCGTGGCGAAAGCAAAGCAGATGCTGATAGAACCGCGCTTGCCATGCTCAATCTGGTCGGGCTGGATGGTCGTGGCGATGCTTATCCATCTGAATTATCTGGCGGGATGCAACAACGTGTCGGCATTGCCCGATCACTTGCTGTTGATCCGGAACTATGGTTGCTGGATGAACCGTTTAGTGCGCTTGATCCGCTAATCCGCCGCCAATTGCAAGATGAGCTGATTGCATTACAGGCGCGGCTAAAGAAATCCATTATTTTTGTTACCCATGATTTTTCAGAAGCTGTCAGGCTGGCTGACCGGATTGCTATTATGCGTGATGGCAAAATGGTGCAACTGGGGCGGCCAGCGGATTTACTATTGAATCCGGCTGATGATTATGTTGCCCGCTTTGTTGGCGACGTATCACGCCTGCAAGTGTTACGGCTGGATGATATTATGACTCCGGCTAGCACAATTCCATCCAGTTTTGACAAGGCTATTCATCTGGATAGCCAGATGACACTGGAACAATGTCTGGTCGATCTTGATCCGAAACAGAACAAATTTGTGATCACGGATGAGGCCGGCAAACCAATAGGCCATTGCACCCGCGAGGATTTGTTGCGCATTGTAAGCGAAGGAGCAAGCCCATGATGAAAAAATGGCAGGCGATACAGAATAACTGGCATCATAATTGGCAGGATTGGCGCCAACCTGTTTTGCGCGTGGGTGGCGGCATCACCTTGCTAGCCATGCTGATTATTCTTATTGCTCCCGGTCAGGTGCCTTATCTGGTGGTCGAACCGATTTCCAGCACAAACTGGTTTCAGGACGGCATCAACACCGCCATTGGACAATTTGTTGATTGGGCAAAACCTTTTCTGCGCGCGGTTAGCAGCATTGTTGATCAATCCATACGCGGCTTACAATTCGGATTACACCATATGCCGTGGTTTGCCTTTCTGGCATTAGTCACATGGCTAGGCTGGCGGCTCAGTGGTGTCGGACTGGCTATACTGGCGGCAGTATCCATTTTCTACATGGCGGCATCCGGATTATGGCTGAAATCCATGAACACACTGGCCATGGTCGGGGTTGCTATTCCACTGGCTCTTAGTTTTGGTTTTTTGATGGGGGTGCTAGCGGCAAAATCTAAGCGTGCTGGCCGGATTATCGAACCCTCACTTGATTTGATGCAGACTATTCCCACTTTTGCCTATCTGGTGCCATTGATTGTTCTGTTTGGTTTTGGCCCCGTCCCCGGTGTTATTGCCAGCATGATTTATGCGGCGCCGCCGATTACGCGCAATGTCATGCTAGGGCTTAATCAGGTGCCATCCGAGCTTAAGGATGTGGCCGCCATGTCCGGAACTAGCCGCTGGCAGAGCTTTGCCATGATTGAATTGCCCAGCGCCAGACAGCAAATTCTGGTTGGCGTCAATCAATCCATTCTGGCCAGTCTGTCTATGGTGATTATTGCGGCGGTTATTGGCGGATTTGATGATATCGGCCGTGAGGTGCTAGTGGCCACAAATAAAGGCTCTGCCCGATTTGGTGAGGCATTGAGCGCCGGATTGATTATCGTTCTGATGGCTGTTGTTATTGACCGGTTAAGCCGGGCGGCCAGCATGACACAGACACAAAACCGCACTCCGTCCCAGTTGCGGCAAGGATTAATGCTTGCCGGTCTTGGTGTTATTATTGGTTTTCTGGCACCTATGGATAATTTGATTGGGACTACATCTGATCTGTTCCGCGTTACCGAAAGCGCCGTTAATGATAAACTCAGCCAGTTTATCACCAGCTATGGGATTATTCTGGATAGCATAAAAAACAATGCTTTCATCTATGTTCTGTTGCCATTACGGATAGGACTGGAACAGGCCGTGATGCCGATGACCTGGGGGGTTGAGTTTACCGATACCGGCAAGCTGATCTATCAGATGATTGTGATTGGCGGGTTTGGGCTGTTAATGATGCGGCGGCGGGTGGCTATGGCCATTTTTGTTCTGGCGATTGGTTATATTATGTATCGCGGATTTACCGGTTTGCCGTGGTGGGCGGTAACGGGCAGCGTTTGTCTGGCCGCGTTGAGCGTGTCCGGATTGCGGCTGGCGGTAATGTGTTTTGCCATGCTGATGATGATTACTGTCTTCGGGCATTGGGCTGATGCTTTATATTCGCTTTATCTATGCGCGGCGGCGGTGCTGATCTGTCTGGTCATTGGCTGTCCGCTTGGCATCATGGCGGCAAAATCTGACCGTGTGTCCCGTGTCATGCAACCGATCAATGATACCTTGCAATCCATACCGCTATATATCTTTCTGATCCCGGCGGTAGCGTTGTTCCAGATTAGTGAGTTTTCCGCGTTAGTTGCTATTGTGCTATATGCCATTGTTCCGATTATCCGCTATACCGAACATGGCTTGCGCTCTATCCCTGTGGCGCTGGTAGAAGCATCGGTGGCGCAAGGCTGTAATGCGTGGCAACGGCTGATCCATATTGAATTACCGGTCGCACGCCCCAGCATCCTGCTTGGGCTTAATCAGACGGTTCTGTTTTCGCTGGCCATGTTGATTATTGCCGTGCTTGTCGGCGCGCGCGGGCTGGCCGAACAGGTTAATATCGGGCTTCGTTCGGGGGATACGGGATTAGGCTTGACAGCAGGCCTTTCCATGGCCTTTATAGCAATCATGGCTGACCGAATCTTGCGCGCATGGGCTAATAAGCTAGGGGCAGAAGACTAAGCCAAAGTAGTTGTTTTCCATTTTTCAAATATCTGATGGAGGTTAAGATGACTACACAGCAACCCAATATCGTCCTGATTATGGCTGATCAGCTCGCCCCGCAATTTACATCCAGCTATGGGCATCCGGTGGTAAAAACCCCACATATGGATCGTCTGGCTGAACGCGGCATGCGATTTGACTCGGCCTATTGTAACGCGCCATTATGCGCCCCGTCACGGTTCAGTTTCATGTCTGGCCAGCTGGTCACGCGCATCGCCGCCTATGATAACGCAAGTGAGTTTCTATCATCTATCCCGACCTTTGCCCATTATTTGCGCGGCATGGGTTATCGTACCTGTCTGTCGGGTAAGATGCATTTTGTCGGGCCTGACCAATTGCATGGATTTGATGAACGCATCACCACTGATATCTATCCATCGGATTTTGCATGGACACCGGATTGGGAACTGGCGGATGAACGGATAGATAAATGGTATCACAACATGGATTCCGTTCGCGAAGCCGGGGTAGCCCAGACCACTTTCCAGATTGAATATGACGAAGAAGTGGCATTTTTTGCACGGCGGAAACTGTTTGAATACGCCGCCGAAAAACAGCACCCTTTCTGCATGGTGGCCAGTTTTATTCACCCCCATGATCCGTATGTGGCACGGCCGGAATGGTGGGATTTATATGATCATGATGCCATTGATATGCCGGCACTGACCATTCCATTTGATCAGCAGGATGGATTTTCACGGCGACTGATGGACGGCATAGAGGCCTCAACAATCGTTCCAAGTGATGACGATATCCGCAATGCCAGACATGCCTATTATGCAAATACCAGCTATTTTGACAGCAAAGTCGGGCATATTGTCCAGACGCTAGAAGAATGTGGCCAGCTGGATAATACCATTGTTATCGTCACTGCCGATCATGGTGACATGCTGGGCGAAAGAAGCCTGTGGTATAAAATGAACTTCTTTGAACATTCTGCTCGTGTGCCGCTTATCATGGCTGGCCCCGGCGTTCACAATGGCGCGGTTAACAGCCCCTGTTCGCTGGTTGATATCCTGCCTACCATGCTGGATATAGCGCAAACTGATCAAACCCCGATCCCATCATATGGTCAGCCGATTGATGGCCGGTCATTATGGGCGATGGCCACCACTGGCGCAGAAGATCATGGCGTAGCCATTGGTGAATATTGTGCAGAAATGACCGCGCATCCGGTTATTATGATCCGGCGCGGCGATTATAAATATATCTATTGCCCAAGCGATGCGCCCATGTTGTTTAACATTGCCAATGACCCGCGTGAGACGACTAATCTGGCGGATGATCCCGATCATGTTGAACTGGCACAGCAATTCGCGGCAGAAATTGCCGCTGGCTGGGACATGGATACCATTCGCCATGACGTTATCGCCAAACAGAAACAGCGCCAAACGGTGTATCAAGCGATGCAAAACGGTAAGCGTGCCGATTGGGATTATAATCCGCCGCGCCATGCATCCGAAGAATATGTTCGCAATCATATGGACTGGACAGAAGCGGCGGCCAAAACCCGTTTCCCGCCACTTGAGGAAAACTAGTCTTTTGCTTCTGCGGAAAGCGCCACAAATAAACCTGTGGATAGGATGCACGCGGCACCTATCCATTGCAGGGGGGTTAGCGTTTCGTTGAGCAAAAGCATGGCAGAAAATACCGCAAACACCACCTCCGACATCATAAGCAAGGCTACTAATCCGGGTGAAATGTACTGACTAATCCGGAAAATCAGCATCATTGTCGGCAAAAACACAATAGCGGTAATAATGGCAATGCCCAGACCATCAATTGTCTGCGCCAAAGATGGCGGCGGCGTTCCTATTATAGCCAGCGCGATCAGCGCCATGATAGCCCCAAGAATATATTGCCATAATACCAGCGTGACAAAATCCGCATCTGGAAACCGCCTGATCACAACACCGCCGAATGCCCATGCAAAACCGGCCAGAAAACCCAGCGCATCAGCCCCCTGTAAAACAATATTTCCCGTGTTAATACCCAGAATAAGCACGCATCCGCTTAAGCCAAGAACATTGGCCAGCCAGCGTGATATGGTGGCTTTCTCACCTAGAAATATCATTCCAAGCACTGATCCCCATACCGGCGTTAAATAGAATAATAATGTTGTTTTGGTGACAGACCCAATGACAAGCCCGGTGCAGTATAATCCGAAACCGGTACCAATCAGCC
Organism: Alphaproteobacteria bacterium; assembly: GCA_018701255.1. Lineage (GTDB taxonomy): Bacteria > Pseudomonadota > Alphaproteobacteria > Puniceispirillales > UBA1172 > UBA12202. The sequence goes on from JABIWM010000107.1 coordinate 12,816, forward strand.
CACCAGCCAGCAAATAGACCGGCATGTGTTTGGTATCCCGCATCATCCGTGGCCATGCAAAAATTAGCAACGGCAAAATAGGAATGATCATAAATGCAAATGTCGACCACAAATCATGATAGCCCAGATCATCCAGCCAGCGCAGCGGTATCCACAACAACCCCCATATAGATGAGGATAGAAATACCGCCAGCAAAGCCTGACGCTTGGGTAATTGTTGCGTGAAAAGAACGGTGAGCATATGCTTTCCATGTGCAAAAAGTGAAATGTCACGGCACGTCATTAATGACGGATAAGAATATATCGCAAGAGTAAGGTATTTAACAAATGCAATCTTCTTCGCCAGAATTTGCCAGCAAACTTCGTCTTGATGGCAAGCGGGTATTGATCAGCGCTGATCAGGCGGTTTTTCATCTGCGGCGAATATTTAGC
>JABIWM010000108.1 GCA_018701255.1 Alphaproteobacteria bacterium
AAACGCCATTGCCAGAAACGTCTTGATGAAGCAAAAATGCGTGTTGACGCTATCCGCGCCCAGAAAGCCAGCGCCGATGCCGAAGCCATAACACCATTTGATTCTGAATAATCACCAGACCATATTTTACCAGACCATGTTTTACCAGATCACATTTAAAAGGGTGAGGGGAATATCATGTTGAGCCCGGATACAGCCGATCTGTCGGTGCAAATGCAGCAAATAGCCCGGCAAACCGATACTGTTTTGACGCATATTTTTGATGAAGAAAAAGCCAGCGGAGCGGCAACGCGTCTGGTTGATGCCATGGCTTATTCAACGCTAAATGGCGGCAAAAGAGTGCGGGCATTTCTGGTTGTGGCGACGGCGGCTATGCTGATGGAAGATATCCATACGGATGCAGATATTCCGGCAGGCGCATGGCATGTGGCGGCGGCGTTTGAATGTCTGCATGCCTATTCGCTGATCCATGATGATTTGCCCGCGATGGATGATGCTGCCACGCGGCGCGGTAAGCCGTCCTGCCATCTGGCCTTTGATCAGGCCACGGCTATTCTGGCTGGTGATGCGTTGCAAAGTCTGGCCTTTCAGCTGTTATCGGCACCGTCTACCCATGTTGATCCCATGATCCGTGCTGAACTGGTTCTTAATCTGGCGGTGGCGGCCGGTGATGCTGGCATGGCAGGCGGACAGATGCTTGACCTGGAAGCCGAAACACAAGCGCTTGATTATGCTGATACGGCCAGAATGCAGGGCTTGAAAACAGGGGCGCTGATCACATCATCTGTACGGGCTGGCGGGCAATATGCAGGGGCAAATGCGGATATTATGGCGCATCTGGCCATTTATGGCAAAGCGGTTGGACAGGCGTTTCAAATTGCTGATGATCTGCTGGATGCTGAGGGTGATGAAGCAATAGTGGGCAAACCGCTTGGGCAGGATGATTGGCGCGGAAAATCAACACTTGTGGCGCATCTGGGGCTTGATGGCGCCAGACAGGAAGCCAGTAAACAGGTTGATCAGGCGCGGCAGGCATTGGCGCAAATATCGCCTGTTCATCCGCTATGGCATGGTTATCTGGATGACATGGCACAATATATAATCACGCGAAATGCTTGATTTCTGTTTGTTTTGCCCCACACATTATATGTATAAGATTACATCTTGCGCTGAATGAGAATAAAAGAACATATGGAAACACCATTACTAGATAAAATCCATGTTCCGGCTGACATGAAAACCCTGTCACGGGGAGAATTGCGTCAACTGGCAGATGAGCTGCGAGATGAAACCATTTCAGCGGTATCACGAACTGGTGGCCATCTGGGTGCCGGTCTTGGCGTGATTGAGCTGACCGTTGCGTTACATTATATTTTTGATACGCCGAATGACCGGCTGATATGGGATGTCGGGCATCAGGCCTATCCCCATAAGATATTAACCGGTCGCCGTGACCGTATCCGCAGCTTGCGGCAACCGGGTGGACTATCCGGTTTTACCAAGCGTGACGAATCCGAATATGATCCGTTCGGGGCGGCGCATTCCTCAACGTCTATTTCTGCCGGATTAGGAATGGCGGTGGCACGCGACCATAAAGGCGGCCATAACAATGTCATTTCCGTGATTGGTGACGGCGCGATGAGTGCTGGTATGGCATATGAAGCCATGAATAATGCCGGTGATCTGAAATCACGCATGATTGTGATTTTGAATGACAATGATATGTCGATTGCGCCGGCGGTTGGTGCGTTAAGCTCTTATCTCAGCCAGCTGATTTCATCGCGGCGATTTCTGTCTATTCGTGATCTGGCTAAAAAAGTGGCAAAGCGTTTCCCCGAAGAAATGCAAAGCACCGCAAAACGCGCCGAGGAAATGGCACGCGGGCTAGTCGGCACCAGCACTTTATTTTCTCAACTGGGATTTTATTATCTGGGGCCTGTTGATGGGCATGATCTGGATCAGCTTTTGCCTATTTTGAGCAATTTGCGGGAAGGGGCTTATGATGGCCCTGTATTGTTGCATGTCCGCACCGAAAAAGGCCGTGGCCATCCTTTCGGGAAAGAAAGTGGTGAGAAATATCATGCGGTTGCCCGATTTGATGTTGTCGGCGAAGAAAACGTTCAACCGAAACGAAACGCGCCGCCGAATTATACGTCTGTTTTTGCCGATCAGCTGATCAGGCAAGCTGATACAGATACAAATATCATGGCAGTAACGGCCGCCATGCCATCGGGAACCGGGCTTGATCATTTTGCCCGCCGTTTCCCAAGCCGCGCCTTTGATGTTGGCATTGCAGAACAGCACGCGGTAACATTTGCCGCAGGTCTGGCTACCGAAGGCATGAAGCCTTTCACGGCAATTTATTCCACGTTTTTACAGCGCGGCTATGATCAGGTTGTTCATGATGTGGCGTTGCAGAATCTGCCTGTCCGTTTCGCGATTGATAGAGCAGG
>JABIWM010000109.1 GCA_018701255.1 Alphaproteobacteria bacterium
TGCAAATCACCCTGACAATTGAGGGTGATATCAATCAGACTATGGCGGCCTAACTGTTCAATCATATGATCAAAAAAACCTAAACCTGTTGAAACTTCAACCTTGCCTGTGCCATCCAGATTGACATGTGCTGATATGCTGGTTTCATTGGTTTGACGTTTGACATCTGCCTGTCTTGGCGTCGGGTTTTCTTTTGTCATGAAAACTCTCCTTACAGGAATTAAGCGTTTGCGTATGTTGCGGTTACTAGCAGGAACAGCATCATTTGACTAGCAGAATTACAGAAAGTTATTTTCGTTAATCATAGAAAAAAGAGTATAAAATCAGAGCTTATCTTGACGCGTTTTCAACCATTCCGCCATTGTTCTGGCTTCTTCTTCGCTGACTTTGGGTAATATCTGGGCAAATAAATTGGCCGCGATCATGGCATCCTGACTTAATCCGGTGGTATCTATCACCACCTTCGGGCTGGATAGACTGGCCAGTTCTTTCAATGCTTCTGCGTCTTCCCAGATCAGCCCGAACAAGGCGCAAATCTGATCTATCATAATCATCCCCGGTGTCCCGCGCCGACCGTGTTCGACCTGTGACAGATAAGCAGATGAAACCCCCAGATATTGCGCCATGCTGGCCATGGTCATATCATGCTGTTTTCGCAATTCGCGTAATTTTTCGCCGAATGGTGTCATGGTTTCTGCCGCAATTTGATGTACCATGCGCCGGTGCCGCCGTCTTTTGGTTTTGCGGTATGATACGCTACCACCTGTTCGGATAATGGGGCTTCATCCAGCCAGTTTGGAAACGCCTGACGGATCACGCCTTTGCCGGCTGTCCCTTTACCGGTAATCACCAGTACATGTTGATGGTTTTCCATTTGTCTGTCTGAAATAAACCGGCGCAAGGCTATTCTGGCATTATCCTTTGTCATGCCATGCAGATCAAGCCGGGCGGTTGGCATCACCTGACCACTTCTGATACGTTTGGCATCGGTACGCGAAATACCGCTGACTTTTTCTGCCGTCAGATCAGCCGGTTTTAATTCATGATTTGATGATAAGCGGGATGACAGATTTGTGGTGAATGATGATAGATTTAAATAGTGTTTTGCCGCTGGATATTTATCCGGCGCATGATTGACAGAATTATTTTTGCCCGATGATTTCTGTACCGGAGAAACCGGTTTAGGCATTTTATTCTGTTGCGGCCAGATCATATCTTGTGGCAACGGGTTTACCGTTTTAGCTACTTCCTGCCACAGCACATCATCATCTTTATTTTTGTTCTGTTTATCACGTTTTTTCATAACTCGGCTCTAATACTCGATAAACTGGCCTGATTAACGCGATTAACTTTCTGAGGTCTGGGTTTCAACCAATAACCAGTTCGGGTTTGCCGACCCGACATCACGTTCGAATGTCCATTGATCAACGAATGTTTCTGCCTCGGCAGGATCACCATCAATAATAGTACCGTTTTCGTCTTTCAGCACTCTGATCTGTGTTGATTGATATTCAACTGTTATTGTTGCAATGCCTTCAACGACCATGGATTTCAACAGATCAGTCCGGCTTAAATCCGTAATGGTAATGCTCAATTCTTCGCCGGCCTTGCGGCGATCATTGATCACATCAGAAAAACTGCTGGCCATGTCATAGCCTAGCAATGGACGCAATTCATCCATATCACCACGCGCAAAAGCGGTGAGTATCATGGCATAAACCTGTTCCGCGCCATCCATGAATGCCTGTTGGCTAAAACTCGGATCAGACGCAACAACCGCATCAATGCCTTCGCCAGAAGGCAGATCAGTTTCAAGGTCTGGTTTTGATTGCGTTTTAAATGCTTTTGCGGCTTTGGTATTCGGGTCTTCTTCAAATCCGTCACGGCGCCCCAGAATGGAACGCAGGCGGAATACCAGAAATATAGCCAGCACAGCAAAAATCAAAATGTCGACAAATGGGCCGTTAAACATGGTTTTCTCCTGTTGGCTAATGCCTTTTATGCCATATGCCAGTTTATGCTCTTGTTACATACAGATAGACGCATTAGGTTAAAACGACAAGACTCTAGTGATTATTCCATGAAAAAGATAATGCTTATGAGTCATATATGCAAAATCTTAAGCGATATCTGATCACGCTATGTGTTGATAGATTATCAGAAATAGGTAGGAGTTATCATGAGAGGTCTGTTTATTCTTGCGTTTATCATTGCCTTGATCTGGGTTGAGGTTTTGGTTTTTGGCTTAGTTGCAGATGCTATTAATGTTCTGCCTACCATTATTGGTGTATTTGTTACTGCTATCATTGGCTTTCAGCTGATGCGATACCGTTTTATGCAGATACTGGCCAGTGGCGGTATAGCAAAGCCGCCGCATGAGATTATGCCAATGGTGCTGCCGGTTCTATTTGGCGGATTTGGTTTGGTGATCCCCGGTTATGCCAGCGATGCTTTTGGCATATTATGCTTTATCCCCGGAACCCGTCATTTGATCGGATCAGCATTGTTCCACCTATTCCCTGCCGCCAGAAACAGACCATTTCCGTTTCAAGGCGGGGGTTTTACGGCTAGTATGAATATGAATATGTCAAATCAGGATGCACACAGCCCAGACAGTAATCATCCGACAGAAATGCCATCTGATCATCCATCTGACATGATTGTCGAAGGAAAAGCAGAGCATGTTGACCCTGATGATAATCATGATAAAACTGAGCCCAGATAAACAGGCGGTTTATTATCCAGCCGAAAGGAAATCATTATGAGCACAGAACAACCAGCAGATATTGCAGGCGGTGAAATCACCACCCCGGATCAACAAATTACGTTTCATAGCCATTACATCAAAGATTTATCATTTGAAAATCCTAATGCGCCACTTATCTATAATGACCCATCGGCGGCACCACAGGTATCAGTTAATTTTTCTGTTAGCTCAAGACCCATTCCCGACAAAGACCGGCATTACGAAGTGGTGCTTATGATCAAGGCTTCGGCTATGCAGGGTGAGCAGACCATGTTTTTGGCCGAGCTCAGCTTTGGCGGCGAAGTATCAATAGCGCCAGATATGGAAGAAAGAGCTATTCATCCGGTGGTCATGATCGAAGGCCCACGGTTTCTGTTTCCATTTGCCCGCGCATTGATGAGCAACATCACCCGTGATGGCGGATTCATGCCGCTGAATATTCAGCCGATTGATTTTATCCGGCTTTATCAGATGCGGATGCAACAACAGCAAGAAGCCCAACAAGAAACCAAGCAGGAAAATCAGGATTGATATTTATCCCATAACGGGTTTTCCATCATACCAATAAAATGCTGATGCGCCGCGCGTTCATCAGCATGTTCGGGGAAATCACGCGGTGGCCGGTGGTCAGCATTTCGTGCCACCGCTGATTGCGGGGGCACCGCCCCGGCAGATGCTTTATCTGTGCTTACATCCTGTGCTAATCCACCCATCAGATCAGGCTGTTTTCCGCCAATAAGCTCAATATAAACCAGCGCCAGTAAATCCGCATCAATAAGCGCGCCATGCAGATCACGGCCTGAATTATCCACCCCGAATTTTTTACATAAAGCATCAAGGCTGGCCTGCCCACCGGGATATTTTTTCCGCGCCATCAGCAATGTATCAATGACATATTCGTTGCTGATCACCGGTTTTTGCAATCGGCGCAATTCGGCATTAATAAATCCCATATCAAAACTGGCATTATGAATGACAAGCGTCGAATCCCTGATAAAATCCAGAAAACCATCTGCAATATCGGCAAAAACCGGTTTATCAGCCAGCTGATCAATAGTAATGCCATGCACCTCGCTTGCGCGGGCATCAATGTCACGTTCGGGATTGATATAAACATGATAATGCTTGCCGGTAGGAATATGGCTGATCAATTCCACGGCACCAATTTCAATAATCCGGTGGCCAAGCTCATGTTCCAGACCTGTTGTTTCTGTATCAAGAACAATTTCACGCATGTGTTGTCTCCCGCAACAGAATATCCGCAATCATGCGATCAATATACCATCCCGTGACGGTTTTACCATATCCGGTTGGAATGACGTAATCGGATTGCCGGCATTTATCAGCATCTGGTGTCTGGGCGGATAAAATATTTGTCAATTTCTGATCTGTCATGCCATCGCGTGACATCGCTCTTTTTTTCTGAACCCATGACGGGGCTGAAACGGTGGCAACATAATCACAAAAATCCTGTGACCCTGTTTCAAACAGAAGCGGAATATCAAACACGATAATTGCTGGTGCGTCATCATCCAGATAATCAGCCCAGCTTTCTCTGTCATGACGAACCAGCGGATGAATAATTGCCTCTAACTTGGCGCGTTTTTCAGGATGCTTGAACACATCGGCGGCAATACTGCGCCGGTTGATACCGCCATCGCCATCATCGGCATGTGGGAATAATTCCAGCACCGGTGCCACGGCCTCACCATGTTTTGACATCAGCCGATGCACCACAGCATCAGAATCATGCACAGGTATGCCGCGCTCACGCATCATATTTGCGGCCGTAGTTTTGCCCATGGCAATAGAGCCTGTTAGCCCAAGCCGGATCATATGACGCATCATGACTGTACTGGCTCCATCCCGAAACGGCGTAAATAATCCAGACATTCCAGCATGGGAAATCCCTGTATAGTGTAGGAACAGCCATCCATCTGGCTGATAATATGAACACCCAGCTGTTCTATCATATAGACACCGGGGGTCATAAATGCGGCATCGCCCATCGCATCAAGATAGTGATCAATATCATGATCATTAAGCGGCCGGCATGTTATTTTTGGCGATTTGACCACATGCCATAACCGTTGACCACCCAGCAGTATTATTCCGGCAGTGATCAGCTCATGGGTTTTTCCGGCAAGGTGCTGTAAGCTGGTTTTTGCCGCTGATCTGGTAGTAGGTTTGCTATAAATAACATCTTCACAAACAAGCAGCTGATCAGATGCAATAACTAGAGCGGCGGGATGAAGCGCGGATATTTTCATGGCCTTGGCTTCTGCCAGCATGGTCGCTGTGTCTTCGGGTGACATGTTTTCATGGCTGGCGGCGGCTCGTAACGCGTCTTCATCCAGATTGGCCGCAATGGCGGTATGGGCAATGGCCGCGTCTTTAAACATGCGTAAACGCGCCGGGCTTTCGGTAGCCAGAATGATCGGATGATCCGCTAGCGACCACATGACTGATGTTGTGGTGGGGGACATTAGGATTTATCCTCAACCCAGTGATTATAAATATTGATAATTTCAGCCGCCGTTTCTTCGATGGATTTTCTGGAAACATCAATAATTGGCCAACCCTGATCTTTGAATAATTTGATCGCCTGATTTAATTCATCATTAATTTTGCGGATATCGGCATAATCCATATTTCCTTCGGCATTCATGCTTTCCAGCCGGTTGCGTCTGATTTGTGATAAGCGTCTGGCTTCGTTGATCAAGCCGACAACCAGAACGTCTTTATCCTGCATCATTTCAAGTGGTGGGGCGATGCCCGGTACCAGAGGATAATTGGCAACTTTATATCCGCGATTGGCCAGATAAATTGATGTCGGGGTTTTTGAGCTTCTGGATACACCAACCAGCAAGATATCGGCATTATGTACAGATGACATGGCCTGACCATCGTCATGATGAACGGCGAATTCCAACGCTTCCATCCGGTTGAAATACGCTTCATCCATGCGATGTTGTGCGCCTATACGAGCCGTGGTGGGTTTTCCCAATACTTTAGACAGGGTTCTGACAGCCGGATCAAGAATACTCAGATACGGTATTTTATCTTTCTGGCAAATCTGTTCCAGTTCAGCCCGGATTTGCGGATCATAAATACTATAAAAAACTACGCCGCCATTTTCAGCGATTTCTGCCTTAATGGATTCCAGATGTTCCATTGTCCGAACCAGCGTCCAGACATGTTCTATGGCATGCGCACCAGCAAACTTACCTAAAGCCGCCCGTGCTAACAGGTGCGTTGTTTCACCAGTTGCATCTGAAATTAAATGAATATGAATATTTTGTTTTGGGCTCATCTGATATAGTCGACTAGTTATTGATCCTGTCAATGATGCGGTCATTAGAATTGAACTGAGCGCATATAGCAATAGATAACGATGATAATAAGCTGTGGATAATAACCGGATAACTGGCATTATTTTTTTGATTTTGATAGATGATCCGGTTTTCCACAATTTTATCCACCCGGATATAAAGCTGTGTATAAATCATATCAGCAACATCAATATTTCTTGATAAATACAAATTTATTAATGTTTTTAGGCTTTGGCAGGCTTAAATTTATGGTAAAACTCTGTGGATAAAACTTTGAATAACTGGGAAACCTGTTTTCCAGTCGCCTACTACATCAACTACCTTTATATATTTATATATATAATTATATTGGTAATATTATGAAAATCATAGATACGATTAACGGAACACATTCATCGCTACCACCAATTTGGTTTATGCGACAGGCAGGACGGTATTTACCCGAATATCGCGCCCTAAGAGAAACAACATCAGATTTTATCAATTATTGTTTAGACAGCGACAAAGCATCAGAAGCAACTTTACAACCAATAACCCGCTTTGATTTTGATGCCGCTATCATTTTTTCTGACATATTAATGATCCCATGGGCAATGAATAGAAATGTCAGATTTATCACTGGCGAAGGCCCTAAATTAGACCCGTTAGCGCA
>JABIWM010000110.1 GCA_018701255.1 Alphaproteobacteria bacterium
CAGAGGCAAAGATAATCAGCTTTCCGCCATGTCTAATATCTGTTTGCATCGCGGCATGGTATTGGTCGAAGGTCGCGGCAATGCCAATAAATTCACCTGCCCCTATCATGCATGGACTTATCATCCGGATGGCAAACTGGCGGCGGCGGCATATATGGATAAATCCGAATGCTTTGACAAAGCGGCCTTGCGCTTACCGCAAGCACAATGCGAAATCTATCTGGGATGGATTTATATTAACCTTGATCCAGATGCCCTGCCGGTGAAGCAATGCCTGTCTGAGCTGACAACATTGCTAGAACCCTATCACATGGAAAACTATGTCAGCATTTTCGAAGAAGAACATTACTGGAACACAAACTGGAAATGCCTGACCGAAAACTTTATGGAAGGCTATCATCTGCCCGTTGCGCATAGTGGAACCGTTGGATCGCATTTTAATCTGATGGATACAGAATTTGACGAGCGCGGCCAGTTTGATCATTTCACCTATCAGTATTTTACTAAAAAAGATTCGGCACCTGTCGGAACAGCGCATCCGTCAAACATAACACTAACCGGTAAATGGCGTTCTACCTCAATCATGCCAACGGTGTTTCCATCGCATATGTATGTTCTGGCACCTGATCATTTGTGGTATCTGGCGCTGTTGCCCGATGGCACGGATCATGTCCGGATCAAATACGGCGCCGCGATGGCACCAGAAGTACTGGATGCATCCGAAGACCGTGACAAATTGATTGCTGATGCCAAAGCATTTCTGGATGATGTTCAGGAAGAAGACAGAACCGTAGTAGAAGGTATTTTCAAAGGGGCAAAAGCGCCATTGACCAAAGCGGGCCCGCTTAGCTGGCTGGAACGCGAAAATCATGAGTTCACCAATTATCTGGCGCGGAAATTAATCCCCAATTAACACGTTCAAAGTTAGGATAAAAAGATGACTATTGCTATTGTCGGACGCTGTGCAAAAACCAACATGGCCGGGGTTGCCATTACTACATCAAGTATCGCCGTTGGTAGCCGTTGCCCCTATGCGATGGCTGGTGCTGGTGCTGTCACCACACAGAATGTCACAGACCCGACCATTGGCCCCGAAGTATTAGGGCTGATGGCCAAAGGTCATGATGCAGAAACCGCTATCAAAACCGTCATGGCGGATCGCCCGCATGCCGATTACCGGCAAGTGGCGGCTGTTGATTTACATGGCGGAACAGGTGTTTTCACCGGACAGGAAATCCTCGGAAATAATGCCGTTAATCAAGGCAAGGATTGCGTTGGAGCTGGCAATTTACTGTCACGGGTTGAGGTTATTCCAGCCATGACAGATGCGTTTGAACAAGGCCATGATTTGCATCTGGCAGAACGGCTGACCCGTGCATTAATCGCGGCACTTGATGCCGGCGGCGAAGAAGGCCCCACCCATTCTGCCGCGCTGATTGTGGCACATGAACGGCCATGGCCGCTTGTGGATTTGCGCATTGACTGGACAGATGACTGCCCCGGGCAGATGCTTCTTAATCTCTGGGAAAATTACAAACCACAGATGAATGATTATCTGACCAGAGCCATAGACCCATCTGCCGCCCCAAGCTATGGCGTGCCGGGTGATGAATAACCATATCCCTAATTAGCAGGACATTTCATACAGATTCCAGTCTGTTTTAGTGGCGTATTTATCATAAACGCTTCGGGCGCGGTAATTGTTATCGCGGGTAATCCAGCGAATGACCGCCCATCCCTGTTTTTCGGCCATGACTTTTAAACCGGCCATCAGAACATCCACCACGCCATGCCCGCGTTGACCATGATCAACAAAAAGATCATCCAGAAATCCAACATATTTGCCGCGCAATGGGCTTGGCATCGGCCGGATATGTGCCAATCCAACCAGCATACCACCACGAATAGCTACCAGACCATGCACCGGATGCGATGTATCCATCAACCAGCCCCATGTTGTTTCGATAATATCATCAGTAAGCGTAACTTTATAATGCTCTGCATAACCGTGATATAACTTAAGCCATTGGTCAAAATCGCTGGGCTCAACGGCGCGTAAAGTAATGTCTGTCATCATGTTCACTTTCGTTCTACTCTTTACATAAGCCTAATCACTGACTACATGTTAAGCAAGGCATTATGGATAGATGGAGCGCGACATGCAGAATAAAATGAAACTGGAACATCTGAATGATGCAGCGGTGCGGCCTTTACCCGGATATCTGAATAAGCGATATGCCAGCTGGTATAGTGGCCATTATCAGGAAAATAAAAGCTGGTATCAGAATCTGGCTACTTTTGGCCAGCACCCGCGCGCCATGATTATTTCCTGTTGCGATAGTCGGGTGAATGCCATGTCATTATTCGGTGGCGAAGATGGTGATTTTTTTATTCACCGTAATATTGCCAATCTGATCCCTCCGTTCAATCCGGATGGTGATCATCATGGCACATCTGCGGCGATAGAATTTGCCGTGACCGTGTTGAAAGTATCCCATCTGATTGTTCTGGGACATTCGGGTTGCGGCGGCATACAGACGGGCTATCATGCGTGTAATGGCACCATTGATGAGGCCTATAAGCAATCAAACTTCATCGCCAAATGGCTTGCTATTCTGACCCCTGCTTTTGAAGATGGCGCGAAATTAAAAGATGACGCCGAACGGATTCATGATCTGGAACAACGTAGCATTGTTCATTCATTGAACAATCTATGTGGCTTTCCATTTGTTAAAACAGCCATAGATGACGGCCGGCTATCCATCCATGGATTATGGCATGATATCGGCGCCGGTCAGCTGCATAACTATGATGCAAAAAACGGCATATTCACCGATTTAACCGCCTAATCCGCGGCTAAGGCAAAGGAGCGGAATATAGTTGCCCCAGATGCGGCATAGCGTCATTTATGCCAGCTAGCCGTAGGCAATGCCATGCCATCGCATGATTGGATG
>JABIWM010000111.1 GCA_018701255.1 Alphaproteobacteria bacterium
CGCCAGCAAATAGCCGTCATCGACCAATGGGGTTTTGCCAGCAATTTTTGCTACAATATGCCCCGGCCATGCCAGCTTGATCAGACTGCGGTCAAAAAAGATGCCATCGGTTCCGGCGCTAAGTTCCGTTTTTCCGGTAAACGCATCATCGCCTTCCAGCGATAGCAATTTGGCAATCACGTCACCGGTCTTTACCATTGCACCAAGCGGTTTTTGAAACACCACCACACATGGCCGTTCAGCGCGCAAATATTCTACCCCTGTCAGCGGCGTTGGTTCTGCCGCCGGTGATGGATAATCCGCGGGCTCTCCTTTAATCAATCCACGCCCCATCAGGAATTGATACAGATTAACCGCGTCCTGCCGGTTGATCTGATCATCGACCGCGTCTTCGCCGCGATATTCCAGTGTTGCGGCTAGCATAACATCCGGCCATGCCGCATCAGGATAGCGCCGTGCCAATTTGAGCCATAACACTGGCCATACCTCATCAAAAGAACCGCCGCCGGAATCTTCGGCGGTCATTGTTGCCGCTGATTGCATCCAGTCGGATAAATCCTGATATTCCGGCATTAATTGCGGCACGATATAAATATGATTAAGCGCATCATCCGCGCAATGCAAATCCAGCACCATATCCGCATCGTAAGCCTCGGCTATGACCATATGGCGCAATCTGTTCAGCGCGGTTTTCGGGGATTGGTGATCCAGTGCCGATTTTATCGCTTGCCGGATCACTTGCTGATTATGTTCCGCGCTATCGGTCAGCTGATCAGAAAAATCGGCACCATTATCATGGATCATAGCATCCAGATCAGGCCATTTCCGATTATAATTCAGCCCGTTAAGCGGGTGATAGCGGCCGCGATGCTTACCAAAAGCCAGATGCGCCATGCCAAGCGGATTTACCATGGGCAAGACCACAAACTCTGCCTGCAAACGGTTTTCTTTTTCGGCATCTGTCAGCATCTGGATCAGGTGATGCAGAACCAGCATCCCCGGTTGCTCATCGGCATGCAGCGCCGCTTGCAAATAGATTTTGGCCGTTGGTTGATCCGGCTTGAAACGAAGAATAGTCAATTCATGGCTAGTACCAGCGGTATCAGCAGGTATGTGATGGGTTTCTCTGATCATTTCACCCCTCCCTATCGGATCAAATTAAGCCGGATAGATAAACGCTGTTTTGCATGTTGCGGCAAATGCCGGTTAAGCCGCCAGTTTATCCAGCCAAACAGCCCAATAATCATCAAGGTAAATATGATGAAGTAAAATGCAATAATAGGATAGGCAATAAACGGGTTGAATGTTTTATCAGCAAAATAATTTGCATAATAAAGCGCATCACCAGATTGCCGCCATGCCGGAAATCCGGAAAAAAATACCAGCGTAGTGGCGTGAAACAGAAAAATGGCTTCGTTAGTATATGACGGCCATGCTAGCCGCATCATATTCGGCCAGACCACTCGCCAGAACCGTTGCCAGCCCGACATGCCATAAGCCATGGCGGCTTCTACCTCACCCCGCGGCGTTGACCGGAGCGCACCATAGAATATTTCTGCTGAATAGGCCGATGTGTTAAGGATCAGGACAAGCAATGCCCCCAACCATGCCCGTGTCAGCCAGCGTGATTCCAGATCAATAGTCACCACCCATAAATCAAGAGTAATCCCGACCTTTGGCAATAGAACAAACAGCTCATAAGCAAAGAAAAACTGGATAAATAGCGGCGTGCCACGGAACAGATAGATAAATCCGACAGAAAATCCGCGTAACCAGCCTGATCCAGACATTTTGCCAACCGCTAATGCCAGCGCAAACCAGTATCCGATCATAATCGCCAGAATCCCGAAAAAGATATTCCAGATCAATCCTGAACCGATCAGCGCGAATTGTTCGCATATTGTGATATCGGCTTTCGGCAATAACCGTTCGCCATAACCAATTGCGCGTAAGCCATAATCCTGAAATGCGTTAAGGCATGAAGACATGTGATTATCCTCCTGCCTGCTGGCTGTTCATCAAGACGGCCTGACCACGCGAAAACCGCCTATTAAGCCGGTCAAACACCCGTTCGCTGACCCATGTCACAAACAGATAGAAAATCAGCAAAGCCAGAAAATACCATACCCGCCAATCCGGATGCGGATAGGTATAGGCCGATGTTTTGGCACTGCCCAGCTCACGCGCCCAATACACAATATCCTGTATGCCCAACAGAAACAGCAATGGCGTGGCCTTAATCAGAAGCACCCATAAATTGGATAATCCGGGCAAAGCATAAATCCACATCTGGGGGAACAGAACGCGCCAATACACTTGCCGCCGTGACATGCCATAGGCTGATCCTGTTTCCAGTTGCGCGTGCGGCACCGCCGCCATTGCACCAGCAAGGACATTACCGGCAAAAGCACCAAATACAATAGCATACGCCGTTACTGCCAGCATAAATCCATAAAAATCATGCACCCATGCGCTAGCGCTCGATAGCGGCATTTTTGCTATATCACAAACAATGAAATCATTACCCTGCCAGACAGAACCGGTTTGATCAGAACACAAGGCGCGATGACGGATATATTCAATCCCCTGATCCAGTGCCAGCGGGACAAAAAGAAAGAAAACAATATCAGGAACACCTCTGACCATGGCGATATAGATTTTCGCCGGCCACCGCATCACCGCAATCGCTGACCGGCTGGCAGATGCCGCCATAAGCCCGAATAACATGGCTAGTGGCGCGGTTACCAGCACCAGCGTCAACACCACCAGAAAAGATTGATAAAAAGCCATATGCTTGGCTGTGCCAAGATAGCATATCAACCAATTCAAGCCTTCTATCTGATCTGGGTTAGTACAGGAAAATATCATATCTGACTTATATCACATCAACCAGTAAATCGGCCAGTAAATCGGCCAATAAAGGGGAAAGCCGGGGCAAATCCTCGCCCCGGCCAGATAGTTATACGTCTAAAAACAATCTCTAATTAGAACGTAAGCGCGTCATCGCCGAACCATTTTTTGATCATGGTGTTCAGCGTGCCATCAGATTTCATGGACGCGATAGCCGTATCCATTTTGGCCTTGAGCGCCGTGTCTGATTCGCGGATACCCATGCCAATGCCGCCGCCAATGCCGACTTGACCGACAACCGCTAGCTCACCACCGGATTCGGACACGATTGGCATTAAATAGTCACCATCGGCAAGAACCGCATCGGCTTCGCCATTACGAACAGCGGCAACGGTCTCATCAGGGGTGGCAAACTCAACCAGAGTTGCACCGGATGAAGCCACATGACCGGCCTGAATTGTGCCTGTCTGTGCCGCAATAATGCCGCCATTAACATCAACGCTGCTATCAGACAGACCAACATACATGGATGGGCTAGGCGGGAAATATTCCTGAGTGAAATCGATCACTTCATCCCGTTCAGCGGTGATGGACATGCCAGCGATAATCGTGTCGTAGTTGCCTGAAACCAGATTAGGAATAATCGAATCCCAGTCGTTAACTACCCAGACACAATCCAGATTGGCGCGGGCGCAAATCTCATCGCCGACTTCACGTTCAAAACCGTCAACTTCGTTTTTGTCATTAATAAAATTGTATGGAGGGTATGCACCCTCAGTTCCCATACGGATTGTTTCTGCCATTGCCGGCATTGCCAGCATGCTTGCAAAAACTGTTGCCAAAATCACTTTTTTCATAACATCCTCCAAAAGATATTAGCGCCTGATATATCAGCTTGCAGCACCAGCGCTTAAAAATTGCTGCAACCGTTCGGTTTGGGGATTTGCCAGAATATCTTCGGGCGCCCCTTCTTCTTCGATCTTTCCCTGATGAAGAAAAATCACATGATTTGACAGATCACGGGCAAGCCGCATGTCATGGGTCACCAGCAACATGGTTCTGCCTTCTTCTGCCAAAGTTTTAATCACCCGCACGACTTCTTGTTCTAATTCCGGATCAAGCGCGGATGTAGGTTCATCAAATAGCATGGCCATAGGTTCCATAGCCAGTGCTCTGGCGATAGCGGCGCGTTGTTGCTGGCCGCCCGATAATTGCGATGGCCAGACATCGGCTTTATCAGCGATACCAACCTTATCAAGCAATTCAAGACCAATGCCGCGCATCGTATCCCGCGAGCGCCCCAGCACCGTAACCGGTGCTTCGATCACATTATCCAGAATGGTCATATGCGACCATAAATTGAATTGCTGGAACACCATGGCCAGATTGGTTCGCATGGCCGTAATTTGTTGACGGTTGGCTGGTTGCCGTGATGCCCCTTGCGCTTTCCACATGACCGGCTCACCATCAAATATAATGTCCCCTGCATGGCTTAATTCCAGCAAGTTACAGCATCTGAGAAAAGTGGATTTACCCGAACCGGATGACCCGATAAGGGTAATGACTTTGCCTTTTGGTGCGGTGAGGCTCACCCCTTTTAACACATCAAGCGCACCATAGGATTTATGCAAATCCCTGACTTCCAGCACTGGCGTTTCGGATGGTGATGATGGGCTTATGTTCATCTGGTTATTACATTCATCTGTAATGTTAATAATAAGTTAACATTATCCGGTTTTAGCCAATGTGGAAACAAAAACCGGAAATCGGCGGGGAAACATGGCATTCAGGCGGCGTTCATTGGGGTTTTTATTCCGGTTGATAAGAAACCGTGTCCTGCCCCGCATCCAGCCAGCCGGTGATGCCGTCTGTCAAATGGGTGACATTGGTAAACCCCAGCTGATCAATAAGAGCATTGCCAAGGCTGGTTGTCCGGCTTCCGGATCGGCAATATAGCAAAACAGGCACGTCCGGATCAGTCACAGCATC
>JABIWM010000112.1 GCA_018701255.1 Alphaproteobacteria bacterium
CAAATGGCATGTCGTCGCCGCGCCAATACGCGGTTAATCCGATCAGCGCAGGAGCGCTCAGATAGCTGACCAGTGCCGATACTGAGGACAACCGGAAAATCACAGCCACCACCAGCCACAACAAACAGATCAGGATACCGGCAAGCCAGTCAAGCCCCAGAAAAACCCCGATACCGGTCGCAACACCTTTACCGCCCCGAAACCTTAACCATACCGGATAGCAATGCCCGAAAATACTGGCAACCGCGGCGGCGGCCAGCATGATATCATCACCGCCCATTAACCGGATCACAACAACAATCATCAACCCCTTGCCGCTATCCAGCAAAAGCGTCAGCAATGCCGCCGGTTTATGGCCTGTTCGTAATACATTGGTTGCGCCGATATTGCCGCTACCGATGGTGCGGATATCCCCCAGCCCGAAAAGCCGCGCCATCACCAGCCCGAACGGAATAGCACCGATCAGATAAGCGGCTGTAATAACGCCAATTAACGGAATAATATCAATATGTTCGGTCATGATTTCGGATCAAACACTCTGGTGCCATCAACCCATGTGCCGAGGACTCTGCCTTGAACCGGTGCGCCTTCAAATGGGGTTGAACCAGATAGGGAAGCGAATGTCTGGCCTCTGATCTGCCAGCTTCTGTCGATATCAATCAACGCCAGATCAGCAGGCGCGCCAACGGTGATCTGGCCACCGCTCAAACCAAGGATTTGTGCCGGATGATAACTAGTCAGCGCTAGCACCTGCATCAATGATAAATGGCCGCCATGATAAAGCGTCAACATCAACGCTAATAATGTTTCAATACCGGAATACCCCGGCTCAGCCAGCCCGAAAGGAAGCGATTTAACATCCCGATCTTGCGGCGAATGATCACTGGCCACGGCATCAATGGTGCCGTCGGCCAGACCATCAAGCACGGCTAGGCGATCATTTTCGTGCCGCAAAGGTGGTGACAGCCGAAACCGGCTGTCATAATCACGAACAGCGATATCATTGAGCAACGCATAGGGCGGGGCGGTGTCACAGGTAACATGCAAGCCTTCTGCTTTGGCCGCACGGATTAATGCG
Source organism: Alphaproteobacteria bacterium (assembly GCA_018701255.1). Taxonomy (GTDB): domain Bacteria; phylum Pseudomonadota; class Alphaproteobacteria; order Puniceispirillales; family UBA1172; genus UBA12202. The sequence goes on from JABIWM010000112.1 coordinate 1,079, forward strand.
ATGCCTTTAGCGGTTGATATATGCGCCACATGATAATGCCCGCCAGTCATGCGCAATAACGCCAGATCACGGGCAATAATAATTTCTTCGGCAGCATCCGGAATACCTTTCAGCCCAAGCCGCATGGAATGCTCACCTTCGTGCATTTCACCGCCAGCGGCTAGCACAGGGTCTTCGGCATGCTGGATAACCGGTTGTTTCAACATGGCGGCATAGCTCAATACCCGCCGCATGGTCAGGCTATTGCTGATAGCATGGGTGGCATTGGTAAATCCTACAGCACCGGCATCGCTCAGCAATCCAAGCTCAGCCATGGATTCCCCGTTCAGACCAGACGTTGCCGCCCCGTAAGCATAAACCTTGATAGCATGAACAGGATCAGACAATCCGGCCAGCATCCGGCATTGTGATTTCAGCATTTCCGGATCATCCAGAACCGGATTAGTGTTTGGCAGGCAGACTATGCTGGTGACACCGCCACGGGCGGCGGCTTGTGCCAGAGTAAGCGGCGTTTCTTTCTGCGCGGCACCCGGATGACAGGATTGCACCCGCATATCAATAAGCCCCGGGGCTAGTATTTTGGCATTGCCGTCAATAATCTGTGCATCAATGGGGGGCGTGATGCCGCCGGATTGATCAGATATCTGGCTGATTTTGCCATGTTCGATCAAACACTCACCGATCATATCCGTGTTGCTGGCAGGGTCGATCATCCGGACATGTTTAAACAGAGTGCTGGTCATCTAGCTGATCCCTTGCGCTTTATCTTTACTATCTTTGCCTTCGCGGTTGATCAGACCAAAGGCCAGTGCTTCAAGACAGGCCATGCGGATAGCCACGCCCATTTCCACCTGTGTAGTGATCAGGCTTCGTTCCACGTCATCAGCTAATTCTGATGAAATCTCAACGCCTCTATTCATGGGGCCGGGATGCATAATCAATGCTTCGGGGTTGGCAAGGCTCAATTTTTCGCGGGTCAGACCATACCGGTGAAAATATTCACGCTGTGACGGGGTTTCTGCGCCTTGCATGCGTTCCTGTTGCAATCTTAGCAACATGACAATATCAACGCCGTGCAAACCTTCTTCCATATCGTGATACAGATCAACGCCCATTTCCGTGATTTGTTTTGGCACTAATGTCGTCGGCGATATGACACGGATATTTGCCCCCAGAATAGACAGAAGATGAATATTTGATCTGGCTACACGGCTATTGGCAATATCACCGCAAATGGCAATATTCAGGCCTTCTATATAGCCTAGCCGCCGTTCAATCGTCAGCGCATCCAGCAAAGCCTGAGTCGGGTGTTCATGGCGACCATCACCCGCATTAATGACAGCGGCATTTACATATTTGGATAGCAATAAAGACGCGCCAGAGTTCTGATGCCGCATCACCAGTATATCGGGGTGCATGGCGTTAAGCGTGACGGCGGTATCAATCAGGCTTTCACCTTTTTTGATAGAAGACGTAGCCACCGGCACATTAACCACAGACGCGCCCATTTTACGCGCCGCCAGATCAAATGACACACGGGTTCGGGTCGAGTTTTCAAAAAAGATGGTAAAAACCGTTAATCCCTTAAGGTGGGTCAGCTGTTCGCGGGGTGCCAGATCAGCAAAACTATGCGCCCGTTCAAGCAATGATGTCACGGTTGGCCGGTCAAGGCCTTCTATGCCCAGCAGATGCCTATTCGGTAATGCAATAGCCGCCATCGGATCGGTTGCATCTGATTTTGATTTTGATTTGCTCACACCCATAAACCTTTTTATATATCCAGCCCTGCCATCACGTCCAGTGCTGATTGCAATATCCATGTTGCGGCAAGGGCATCGCGGCGTTCTGCGCGCTTTTGCCGTGTCATATCAGCATCAATCATAGCACGTTCCACGCTAACCGTGGAAAGCCGCTCATCCTGTAACAGGACTGGCCAGTCTTTGATCCGCATCATAGCATGAATAAAGTCACGGACAGAATCACATCGGGGGCCAGTAGAGCCATCCATATTCAGTGGCCAGCCCACAACCAAGCCGCCAATGTCATGTTCTGATGCCATCTGGATCAGTTTTTCCATGTCGGGAGTAAATTTACGCCGATAAAGAATAGATACCGGTGACGCCACTTTCCAGTCAGGGTCAGAAACCGCGATTCCAATAGTTTTTTTACCTACATCAAGCGCAAATAGCTTACCAATGCTATTGCGCTGTGTCATAAAATCCTCAATCTTGCATATCGTCATATCCAATGCTATTACCGCTTCAATAGCTTTTTGTCACCTGTCTTTGAAAAAGAATGCCACATGACTGAAAATAATTCTGAACAACATGCGATAGATACATCGACTATCCAGAAAATAGCACGGCTTGCCCGTATGGAAATCCAGCCAGAACGTGAGCAAGCGCTTTGCGGTGAGCTTAGCACTATTATCTCATGGATTGAACAATTGGGCGAATGCGATACGGCAAACGTCGAACCGCTGGCCAGTGTGACTGGCCATAGCTTGCCCATGCGTGATGATGTTGTCACCGCTGGCAATGAGCCGGAGGCGGTTTTGTCTAACGCCCCTGAAGAAGCGTCACATTTCTTTGTTGTACCAAAGGTGATCGAATGAGCGATATTCTTTCCATGACAGCGGTTGCCGCAAGACAGGCGCTGGATAATAAAACCATCAGCGCGGTGGAATTAACCGAAGCCTATATTAAGGCGGCGGACGATACCGCAGATAATAACGCCTATGTCTTGCGGACATCTGACAAAGCTATGGAAATGGCTAAAGCCAGCGATAAACGGCTAGCCAAGGGCGAAGCCGGATTGCTTGAAGGCATTCCAATTGGTATTAAGGACATGTTCTGCACCCAAGGCGTTGAAACAACAGCGTCTTCGGCTATCCTCAAAGGGTTTGTGCCGCCATATGAATCCACAGTGACAGAAAATCTGTGGCAGGATGGCGCGGTCATGCTGGGCAAAATCAATTGTGATGAGTTTGCTATGGGTTCGGCCAATGAAACCAGTGCTTTTGGCGCGGTGACTAATCCATGGACAGCAAGCGAAGGGCCATTGCAGGGCAAAGCGCTAACCCCCGGCGGATCATCCGGTGGTTCAGCGGCGGCAATGGCGGCACGTTCAACGCTGCTTGCTCCGGGGACAGATACCGGCGGTTCTATCCGTCAGCCAGCGGCGTTTTGCGGGCTGGTCGGCATGAAGCCCACTTATGGGCGCTGTTCGCGCCGTGGGATTGTTGCCTTTGCCTCATCGCTGGATCAGGCGGGGCCAATCACGCGTGATGTGGCGGATTGTGCGCTTATGATGACCTCAATGGCCAGCTATGATAGTGGCGATTCCACGTCTATTGATGCGCCGCTTCCTGATCTGATGGATGCGTTTGCCACAGCTAAAAACGCAGGCATTAAAGGCATGCGGATTGGTATTCCGGATGAATATACCGTTGACGGCATGCCAGACCAAATTGCAAGCCTATGGGAAACTGGCCGCAAATGGCTAGAAGATGCCGGTGCGGTTTGTGTTCCGGTTAGCTTGCCGCATACGCAATATGCCCTGCCGGCCTATTACATTATTGCACCGGCCGAAGCATCATCCAATCTGGCGCGGTATGATGGGGTGCGTTATGGCCTTCGCGTTGATGGCGCGTCACTTGATGACATGTATGCCAAAACACGCGGTGCCGGTTTCGGGGATGAGGTAAAACGCCGTATTCTGATCGGAACATATGTTCTGTCAGCGGGCTATTATGATGCCTATTATATCAAAGCCCAAAAAATCAGACGTTTAATCCAGAATGATTTTACCAATGTATTTGCAGATGTGGACGCGCTATTAACCCCATCAACCCCTTCATCGGCGTTTGCGCTAGGGGATGAGAGCAAAGACCCGCTTAGCATGTTTTTGAACGATGTGTTCACGGTGCCGGCAAATCTGGCTGGTATTCCGGCGATATCGGTTCCGGCTGGTCTGTCATCAGATGGATTGCCGCTTGGCTTGCAATTGATTGCGCCCAGTTTGCGCGAAGACACATTGATAAAAGGCGCGGCGATACTGGAATCTGCCGCCGGTTTTGATCATGTTGCATCAGGAGCCGCGTCATGACAGATATAGCAACATCACCACTGGTTGAAGGCCGGACAGGTCAATGGGAAGTCGTCATCGGACTGGAAGTCCACGCCCAGGTCAGCAGTCAGGCAAAGCTGTTTTCCGGATCATCTGCTACATTCGGAGCAGGGCCTAATGAACATGTATCGCTGGTTGACGCGGCGATGCCCGGTATGTTGCCGGTAATTAACCGGTTTTGTGTGGAACAGGCGGTGAAAACTGGCCTTGGGCTGAATGCCGAGATCAATCTGTTTAGCGTGTTTGACCGCAAAAACTATTTCTACGCGGATTTGCCGCAAGGCTATCAGATCAGCCAGTTCAAAGATCCTATTGTCGGCGAAGGCTCTTTGCGGATCGTCATGGCCGATGGCAGTACGCGCGATATTGGCATTGAACGGCTGCATCTTGAGCAAGATGCTGGCAAATCAATGCATGATCAGCATCCAACGAAAAGCTATATCGATCTGAACCGGACTGGCGTTGCCCTGATGGAAATCGTTTCGCGGCCGGACATGCGCTCGGCTGCCGAAGCGGCGGCCTATGTCCGCAAATTAAGGTCTATCTTGCGCTATCTCGGCACTTGTGATGGTAATATGGAAGAAGGCTCGCTGCGGGCCGATGTAAATGTGTCGGTGCGCCGCCCAGGCGGCCCGCTTGGCACACGAACCGAGACCAAAAACCTGAATTCGCTTCGGTTTATTCAGGCGGCGATTGATTACGAAGTTGCCCGTCAGATTGAAATTATCGAAGATGGCGGCGCGATTGATCAGGAAACCCGATTATTTGATACCGCCACCGGGACAACACGGACAATGCGAAGCAAAGAAGATGCGCATGATTACCGTTATTTCCCCGATCCTGATCTATTGCCGATGATCGTTACACAAGACGAGGTTGACGCGCTGGCTTCGGCACTGCCGGAATTGCCCGATGACATTCGTGACCGCTTGATGGGGGAATATGGATTATCGACCTATGATGCGTCAGTGATCACCGAAGAGCGTGATACTGCCCGCTATTATGAAGCGGCCAGCGATGGCCGTGATCGCAAGCTTGTTGCCAATTGGATGACGGTTGAACTGTTTGGGGCATTGAATAAATCAGGCAAGAGCCTTGAAAATTGCCCGATCAGCCCTGAAAAGCTTGGCGAGCTGGTTGGTTTGATAAGCGATGGCACGATTTCGGGACGTATCGCCAAAGACGTGTTTGCTGATATGTTCGAAACCGGCAAGGGGGCTGCGGCCATTGTCGATGAAAAGGGTCTAAAGCAGGTGTCGGATGGCGGCGCGATCGAGGCTTTGATTGATCAGGTGCTTGCCGCCAATCAGGATAAGGTTGAAGCTTATCGCGGTGGTAAAGACAAATTATTTGGCTTTTTTGTTGGTCAGGTGATGAAGCAATCGGGCGGTCAGGCTAATCCGGGTATGGTCAATCAGATTTTGCGAAGCAAACTCGACGGCGCGTGATCAAAAACGCGGTTTAAATATCGGCGCGGCGCGTGGCCTCACTTGGTGACGCGTCAAGCGCATCCCAATAAGGCACTGGCTGATAAAGCGACCAAAGATATGCCAGAAATGCTTCAATTTTCGGGATCGAATGGCGGCTTGGCACGGTAACAGCATGGATGGGATGGTCTTCCATCACCAGTTGATCCAGAACCGTTGTCAAGGACTCATCACGAAGATAATCGGCCGTCATGTAATTGGGAAGCATGGCAATGCCGCCATCATTCATAACCGCGCGAATAATCGCATCGCCATTATCAGCCATGATATTGCCGCGAACGCGGATGGTGCTTGGCTTGCCATCATCATCTTTGAAATGCCAAAAATTGCTACTGCTCGTGGCGCTTTGCGTAATCAATTGATGCCGTGCCAGATCATTTGGGTTTTTCGGCATGCCTTTTTCGGCAAGATATTTTGGGGTTGCGACAAGACGGCGGCTGTTGGGGGCAAGTTCAGTATAGACAAGATGGTCATGGTCGCTTTGCGGCGAGACACGGATCGACAGATCAAAGCCCGACCCGATCATATCATTCGGAATGTCATTGCCCTTTAATTCGATCGTTAAATGCGGGAATTGTTTTAAAAAAGCAGGCAGGTGTGGGGCCACATGGCGATGCGCAAAACCGGGTGGGGCTTCGACGCGCAAATGCCCCTGAACGGTGCCGCTGGCGCTTCGCGCTTCGGCATCGGCCTTGTCAAGATCAGCCAGAATTTGCCGACAATTTTCCAGATAGGTTGCGCCAACTTCGGTAAGCGCAATATGGCGGGTGGTGCGGGTAAAAAGCTGGGTGCCAAGCTGGTTTTCAAGGGCGGCAACATGTTTTGAAACCGCAGATGGCGACAGCCCAAGCTGGCGCGCGGCACCATTTAGGGCATTGGCTTCGGCAACCGCCAAAAAGATGCGCATTGATGCCAGTTGATCCATCGTCGATTTTCTCAAATTCAGGGTTACCTGGCCGCGATTGACGACCATTGGTTTAGGGTGACGCATTTTGACCCGTTTTGGCAATGTCAAAAGCGGCAAAAAGGTGATTTTGGTATTTGACAGTCGGGGAAATCGAAGTTAGGAAAAGGGCAGCATACGCCGTGTATTGTGAACATGGGAGCTGGCCAAGAATTTACCGGCCAATCCTGTGACCCCGGCGGGGGGGTGGCCGAGTGGCTGAAGGCGGCGGTTTGCTAAATCGTTAAAGGAAGAAATTCCTTTCGGGGGTTCGAATCCCTTCCCCTCCGCCATTTTTTCCCGATTTTTTTTGCCATTTTGTGATCGGCATTGAAAATAGATAGGGTGTTTTGACCCGAGCGTTTTGCCGAGCGTTTTCTGGCGGGGTTGCTGGGGTCGTGCGCCTTGCCCGCGGCCAACTCGGCGGCGTCGATCTGCTGGTTGTCGTTAACGTCGAGCCAGACCTCGCCGCCCGCAAGCGGTCGGTTATAGGCAAAGCCCGACAGATCGACCATCTTTGGCGCGGCGGGTGACCCGATATTGCTTGCCATTATGCCGCCTGTTGAGGGGCCAGCTGTCGATGAACCGCTAATCGTCGGGCCACCACCACCGCCGCCACCGCCGGCCGCCACAGGCAGCAAGGATCAGCGCCCAGAACGAGGTGCCAAAGCGTGTAAGACTTGTCAAAGAACGCGCCAGACCGTGACCGGCAATAGACATTTTGGCGGAATCAGGCCGAGCATTACTATGGCGAGATACATCGCTTTTGTTCTGGCAATCGGCTCGCGGACCGATCTTGTTTTCTCTCGGTTCAGCTGTCTTGCGCATGGCATCTCCGGCAGCGGCACCCCGATGCGGCAGATGAGGTGCATGCGGTCCGCTGCTACGCTTCCATTATAAAGCTGTCGGATTAATGTAAGGTTAATTTCAGCGCGTCAGCGATTAGATGCCGTCACCAACAAAGGCGCGTTCAATCACATAATCGCCCGGGCTAGATAAATTGCCCTCTTGAAAATTCTTTGCCAGCAATTGCGCTGCAATATCCTGATTAAGGCCAATCGACCCGCAAATCATAATCCGGTCAAAATCCGCATCAAGCGGCGGCAGTGACAGGCTGCTGGCCAGCTTGCCATCGGCCAAAAGCGTGGTGATGCGACCAGTCTGGGTAAAGTTTTCACGGGTTACGCTTGGCACATAATGCAATTGGGCAGTGACCATTTCGCCAATCAGCGGATGGGCGCGGCTGTCGGCAACAATCTTTTGGCTATAGCCAAGCTCGGCAATCGTGCGGCACCCATGAACAAGAATAACCTCATCAAACCGTTCATAGGTTTCCGGGTCACGGATCAGCGAGGCAAACGGCGCAAATCCGGTGCCGGTTGCCAGTAAATATAACCGTTTTCCATCGCGTAACCGTGCCAAATTCAACGTGCCGGTAGTTTTGGGGCGAAGGATAATGTCATCACCAATCTGAATATGCCGAAGCCGTGAGGTTAGCGGGCCATCAGGAACAATGATCGAATAGAATTCCAGATAATCATCCCAATGCGGGCTGGCAATCGAATAGGCGCGCGTAATGGCTTTACCGTCATTATCGGCAAGGCCGATCATGGCAAATTCGCCAGATTGAAACCGAAAGCTTGGCGGGCGGTTAGTCTGAAAGGAAAACAGCTTGTCGGTCCAATGCGTAACCGCAGTCACCTTTACCTGATCGGCGGCGCTGTTCCCGCCTTTGGGTAATGGCGCAAGCGATTTGTCGGCCTGATCTGGCGCGGCAAGGGGGGTGGGGTTTTGAAGCTGGGTCATGGTCAGTCGATATTCCAAATGCGGTGATGTCTATCCGCTATAGATAGAATGATATTTTTTGAAAGAAAGGGTTTTCGCGGCGGAAAAGAATTTATTTTCCACCTAGGAAAATCACCGCAAAAATTTTGTGATGTTTTGAAAAATGATGCAATGGCGCGGCATGTTGCGCCGGATACGGCTATTTTTTCACCTGCGTTGCGACAAAGGCGCGAATCCGGTCAGCCAAGCCGGGCTTGGCAGCCGATCGCACAAGCGCGGCAAGATCATGGTCAAGCCCGCGATCATCACGCGTTGCGGCAAGAAGGGCGGTTTTAGCATCATCGCCAAGATTGCCAGCATCAATGGCCAGCTTGTCGATATGGCTAGCCCAATCTTCAGCCGGCTGGATATCGGTTAGAAAGCCTGTTTCCAGCGCGTCATCAGCGGTAAAAATGCGCGATGTTTCCAGCAAATCAAACGCGGCGTCAGCGCCAATTAGGCGGGCAAGACGACGCGTGCCAAGAACAATACCAAATTGCAGGCCGGGCATGCGGAAACTGGCGTCGGGGGTGGCAATGCGTTTTCGGCAAGATGCCACAATATCGGCAGCGGCACCAAAACAGCGCCCCTGAACAAGCGCCACACTGGTCATTGGCAATTGATAGATCATTTGCAGCAATTGCTCGACCCGAACAAACCGATATAGCAGATCAGCGTCGCTTTGCTGATCAAGCCCACTAAGGTCAAATCCGGCTGAAAAGGCGCGGCCCTCACCAGCAAAAACCACCAGATCTGAGCCACGATCACGCGCCGCAATCAAG
>JABIWM010000113.1 GCA_018701255.1 Alphaproteobacteria bacterium
CTCATTGACGCGATTGCTATCAACGGTTGAACCGCCTGCAAACGCCCCACCGCCATAGGCAACAAAGAAAAATCGTTCAATGGCTGGCTTATCGGTATCTGCCGGATCAGCTTCCCATAATGGCTGCGCACCTTTTTCCATCGCGCTGGCAATCGTCAGGGTTTCATCAACCGAATATCCCGGCGGTACCGAAATCCGCCCGAAAATGAAATTGGCATTGCCATCAGGCAGATAATCCAGCTTAGGCATCATCAACATAATGCCGCCAATAATGATCATAAAGACTACGCCAATCAGAACAATCCCACGGCGCGGCGCTTTAAGCATGGCATCCGCATGCCGCAGAACCACCGCCTTAAACCACCGCCCGATACCATCAATCACAGGTATGGAAATCAGGGTATCTGCTTTATAACTTTGCCGCCGGAGCAAGACAGATGATAAAGCCGGAATAACCGTTACCGATACCAGCACCGAAATTAATACGGCCACAGATATGGCAACGCCAATATCACGGAACAATTGCCCCACTGGTAATTGCAGGATAATGATAGGCAGGAACACAACCACCGTTGTTACAGCAGAACCCAGTATCGGCGCCCATACCTGTCTGGCCCCATCATAAGCTGCCTGTTTTGCGTCTAGTCCGGATTGCCGCAAGCGGAAAATATTTTCCAGACTGACAATAGACGCATCAACCACCATGCCCACGGCAAATGCTAATCCGGCCAGCGATATGACATTGATAGACAGCCCTAATGCCGAAATCGCAACAAATGTTCCCACCACAGAAATAGGAATAGCGCAAAAAACAATCAGCGTAGGCAAAAAACTCCGCATGAATAATAGCAGAACCCCGATCGCCAGAGCCCCACCAATATAAATATTCTGCTGGACCAGTGATATGGCTGATGAGATATATACCGTCTCATCATATATAACGCGCAACTCAAGCCCCATCTGTTTAAGCGTGCCGGTATTCAGCTCGGCAATCCTCTGCTTGAGCCGTTCCATTGTTTCAACAACATTAGTGCCCTGTTCGCGCGTCAAATTAATGATGATCGCATTTTCACCGTTTAACCGGCGGAAGCTGCTTGCTTGTTCCGGCCTGATCTCAAAACTGGCAATATCAGACAGCCGAACCGGAATAATATTCCCGTTATCTGCCTGATCAGCCCGAACAACAATATATCCCGCTTCTTCCAGCGTGAATGAGGGTGAGGTTACGCGAACCGTATAATCTCTTTTTCCGGCCTCGATATTGCCGACACTGACTTGCGTGGTAGCCGACCGCAGGGCATTGATCACCGCCGCGATATCAAGCCGGTATAAAGCCAGTTTTTCAGGGTCGACAATGACGCGCATTTCCAATTCATTGCCGCCATATTTAAATACATCCGACACGCCTTCCACGCGTGCCAGCGGGTCCATGATATTGGTGGTCAGAAACCGCCCCAGCGCATCCAGATCAGCAGCATTCTGGGGGCTATTCTGGGGGGCAATATCTTCGGCTGATGCGGTCAGCGCTAATCGGGCAATCGGGGAATCATCAGAATTAGACGTTCGGACAACCGGGCTTTTGGCTTCATCCGGCAATCCGGTAATTCCTGATAATTCGGCCAGCAACAGGGTAAGCGCTTTATCCATATCCTGATTGACCGAATAGGTAATAGTCATTCTGGCCTGACCCGAATATGATCTGGAAACAATTTTTTCAATTCCGCTTAATGATCCTAAATCTCTTTCCAGCCGGTTAATAATCTCTCTATCAACATCAGCTGGTGACGCGCCGGGCCAGCTGACCCGCACTTGCAATACCGGCCGTTCAATATCTGGCGTTAGCTGAATGGGGACTTGCTGTAATGCCGATAGCCCAAACAGAAAAATCATCAGCATAACGGCCATAACCGCTGTCAGATTATTGATTGAAAGCCGGATCAGATGTGACATTATTGCGGCTCAACAACGGACGGTTTAACAGGCGGCTCAATAATGGTGACAGTCATGCCATCACGCAACCCCTCATTGCCTTTTGTGACAATCTGCTCGCCTGCGGTTAACCCGTCTGTGACGACAATTCTATCAGCCACCGTTGTGCCTATTGCGATATTGCGCCGGAACACCTGATCCGCGGTGACAACAAATACATAAACCCCATCCGCATATGGAATAATGGCATCTGATGGTATTGTTATCACAGGCTGTTGATCTGATGCCGGAATATTCAGCCGAACCCGTGCCTGATCTGCCATCATCGCCGGCGTGAGATCAGATATGATAATAAACCGGACTGGACGCGTGCCTGTTTTCTGGTTTTCTTGCGGTATTTCGCTCCGGAAGCTGGCGGTGAGTTCTGCGCCCGTGGCATCTGAACCTGATATGGTTTTGATCTGCCGCAAAAACCCCAGCAAGGCAACCGGAACGTCGACTTCTATTTCATAGCTGTTTGGGGAACGAAGCTGGGCAATCATCTCCCCTTGGCGGAAATAACCGGTATCAAGCGCCGTCATGCTGGCCAATTGGCCGGACGCTGGCGCGATCAGACGGGCAGATTGTATATCTGCTCTGGCATCTGCAATCTCAACCGCAATCAGTTCCGATTTAATTTGCGTTTGCACCAGATCACTTTCCAGTTTAGCCAGTGTTTTCTGTGCCTGTATTTCGGCCTGTCTTGATTGCAGATATGTTCGCGATGCTTCATCCAGACGATCTTTCGGGATAACATTTTCTGCTGCTAGTTCGGTGAGCCGGTCACGTCTGGCTTTTTGCAGTAAGGTCTGTTCTTTCGCCAGATCAAGCAGGGTGCGTTCAAAATCCCGCGCTGTTCGGGTTTGCAGGATCAGCTGTTCTGTTTCGGCTTGTTGCAACAATAACCGGTCAAGTGCCATGACAATCTTTGCCGTATCCTGTTCGGCAATCAGATCATTTTTCTGGACAATATCACCTTCGCGCCATGCGCCCAGCGTTACCACCCCGTCAATCGCTGCAACAATGGCCAGATCATGGCTAGCCACCATTCGGCCATCAATGCTGTTTTGCGGTGATAATGCCGTGGATTCAACCACTGCAATTTCAATTTTCGGGGCAGATTGGCCATATTGCGCCCAAACAGGCGTTACGACAGAAACATGGAAATATATGCCAATGGCAAGACAGATAATAAAGCGATAAAGCCACATGCGAGTGATGAACCTAATGCCAGAACATTGCCAGAACAGTATAACCTAACCTATATCATATGAATCATAGCCGGTTATACAAATAAATATAACTCATTTTCAGCAAAATCAATCGCGCGCCACATATTCATCAATATATTAATCAACGTATTATTCAATATGGTAATGCACTGGCCGGACAATCATATCCGCGCCGTTAATCGGCACCATATCCTGCGGACAGGTTGACATGACAACGATCACATCATGATGGGCGCGAAGCCGGACAAAATCTTCCGGTTTGGATAAAGGCGGACAAAACTCCGTTGCGCCATCACTGGTAAACGGAATATTCATCCATAGATTAAGCGGCGATGGCGTTTCCGGCGCGGCTAATCCGATTTCTGTCATGGCGGCGGCCAGATTATCGGTGCAGTTATCATGGTATTCTGTACAGCCAAGCATCTGATAGCGGTAAACATCACAAGCCGCCAGCAACGTATCATGCCGCCCCGGTGAGGTGTCTTCTTCTAGGGTTAATATGGGACGGCGGCGATTACTATATAGCGGCGCACCAACAGACGGAAAAACCGATTGCGATACACTGCGCTGATGTTCCATTGACATGAACTCTGTCAGATCATCACGCATAAAACACCATGTATCCACGACTTGCGTGCCATAGGTATTGATAATGGTTATGGCCGCGCCTGCTTTAACATAGGCGGCTTTACCCTGCCGTGCGGGAACGGTTTCATATGGTTTTGCTGTTGTCATCATTTATCCTTTCCAGTCGGGTCATCACCTATTCAATAATAATGGTAAGCCTATCTTTGGCAAAGATCACCCCATCCGGACAATTTTTTTCAAAATCGGCCAGATCACTATCATGGCGATAGGGTGCATGATGGCTAATCATCAATTGTTTGATATTAGTCTGCTGGAAAAATGCTATGCCCTGCTGAATAGAAGAATGCCCCCAGCCCGTTTTGGTTTTCATCTCATCATCGGTGAACATACCATCCCAGACAACCATATCTGCATTTGCTGTAAAATCGGCTAATTCCGGATATTGAAGCGCATGATATTCATTGTCACACAGATAACAGAACCGCTTGCCGCCCGCGTCAATCCGGTAACCGTAACTGCCCCCCGGATGCCGTAGCTTGATCCAGCTCAGCCGGAACCGCCTAGCCGCCATATCACTGATTGCTGATATATCCCGAATGTGTAAATCCGGCAAATTAGCCAGAATATCCAGCGAAAAATAACTACCGGAATAATAGCGTTTCAATTGCTGGTATAATTCTGTTCCGCTGCTGAGTGCGCTGGTGAGAACAATCCGGCCTGAATGACGGAATAGATCGGGATTAAAGGCCAGACCCTGAATATGATCATGATGAAAATGGCTATAAAAAACAAAAGCATGTGGTTGATTTTCTGCATCTATCAGCCTGTTTCCTATGGCCGGTAGAGGCGAAATGCTGGCTTGCCTGAACCCTGTACCTGTATCAAAAAATAACTGTGCGTGATCCAGCTGCAATTCCATACAGCTGGTGTTGCCGCCATATAAAACGGTGTCAGGTGATGATACGGGCGTAGACCCTCTGCACCCATGAACAAGTAATTTGATCGCCCGCGCCCCATCATTCTGTTTAGCCGTAGCAGGCGGTTAATATGGCCAAAACCCTATGCAATTATTATTAACTGTAATGATAATTATGCTGATGCTTTATCATTAGATATCCACAAATTGTGCCGAAATCAAATCCTGCTGGCTGGCGATTTTATCCATAAACTGTCGTGATAATCCGGCAAGAATATCAGATGCCATCGCGTCTGATGACGGGTCTGTCTGATGCCATGCCAGATAAATACGGCGGGTAAACCGGGGCGCATCCCTAAGCAAGTAAAGCCGCTTTTTCTTACAGTCTTCCATGATCAATCCGGCAGGCAGATAACAGCTCCCGCCATTGGCTAGCAAAAACTCTTTTGCCCATAACCCGGAACCAAAGCTGACACGGGCGATATCAGCATCCGAAAATGTAGCAATATGATCACGGGCGAAATCAGCGCCATGATCCACATAAATATAACCCGGATCAAAGCGTCCGGGGCGATCCGGTCTGTCCCCGACCAGAAACAATTCTTCTTCGATATATTCCGTAGCATAACCCTGACGGTGCAGAAAATCCGAAGTGCTGATAGCAATATCAACAACGCCATTTTCCAGCCAGCCTTGCAAATCATGATGCAGACCCGGCCATGAATTAAGCGCTGTTTTTTTTAGTGGATTGACGCACCAGATCAACGAGCACCTGCCCATATTGTGGCCACAGATCAGGCAGGCATCCCAGATGATATATGCCGGCCATACCGGGCGGTAAAGCGGTTTCGGCCTGTGCTTGCCGCCATAATTCCAGAATAACCTCAGCATAGCGTTTGAGCTTAATGCCGGATGCGGTCAGACTGGCTCCGGTTTTATTCCGCTGCACCAATTTCTGGCCTAGACTGCTTTCCAGACTTTGTAGTCGCGCTGTCACCGTGGACTGGGTCACATTAAGCTGATCTGCCGCTTTGATCAGGCTGCCGGTTTCGATAATCGCAATCAATGTTTTCAACGCAACAAGGTTCATATCTGGTTAATCCTGTAATTCGATTATTTCGATAATTATGATCATTATTATTCTATTGTCTAATAGTTAATTTTCTGGAAAGTTACATATGTTAATGAATGAAAAAATGAAAACGCAATGAAACCGCAATGAATACGCAATAAAAACGCATAGTGAGGGAAAAATGAAATTTCAATTAGCCGTAAATCTGGAACGCATGGATGAAAGCATCTCAATGAAAGATGTTCGCGATCATACCCTGCGCATGGTAAAAATGGCTGACGCGGCCGGATTTGAAATTGCATGGGCGGCAGAACATCATGCACTTGAAATGACCATTGCCCCCAATCCGTTTTCGCTATTGGTATGGTGGGGTGAAAACACCACAAATATCCGGCTGGGCTGTGCGGTGGTGAATGCCGCCTATTGGCACCCGATCAAGCTGGCTGGTGAGGCGGCAATGACCGATTTGCTAACCGATGGCCGGCTGGAATTCGGGATTGGATCAGGCGCCTATCAGCGCGAGTTTGACCGGATGATGCCGGGGTTAAAACAATCGGATTCATGGAAATATATGAATGAAATGTTGCCTGCCGTGCTTGAGTTATGGAAAGGCGATTACGAACATAACGGCGAATTCTGGCAATTTCCGCTATCAACCTCTGTGCCGAAACCGGTGCAAGACCCGCATCCGCCGTTATGGGTCGCGGCACGATCACCCATTACTTATGATTATGCCATCCAGAATAATTGCAATGTCATGTGCTGGCCACTGACACGCGATTTTTCCGAAGCAGAGCTATATAAGCAACGTCTGGATGAGGCGATGGAAAAATTCCCGCAAGCCAGACGGCCTGAATTCGCATTGATGCGACACGCGGCTGTTTATGAAACAGAAACAAGCCGTGATTCCGCTATATCTTCTATTCAATGCGTGCTTGGACAATTTGAAAATCTGTTCCGCAATATGGGTGATGTTAAAAACGGTTTCCCTAAACAGATACCGCTCAGCGAGCTGACTAATAGGGATGAATATAACGCCGAAATGCTGGAAGAAAATCTGTTGTTCGGATCACCGGATGAAGTCATTGAAAAGCTGAAACGGTATGAAGCATTGGGCGTTGATTCGTTTATCTATTATGCCAGCATGGGCATGCCAATGGACGAACAGATTAAATCCATGGAATTATTCTGTGAGAAAGTGATGCCGGCATTTGCATAAAACATAATAGCATCGCTCATCTCTTTGCTTGTTTATGTAGCCTCTTATTATTAATAATTGCTAATGTAAATTAGCATTATAAAATGAATGACATATTGAGGATTTAACTATGACTGCAAGTGTTGCGACAGATGCCGCCTTACTGGATGAAATACGACAAGCTATCAGGAAAATTTGTGCCGATTACCCCGGAACATACTGGCAGGAGCTTGACCGCAACCGTGCCTATCCCACCGATTTTGTTCATGCGCTAACCCAATCCGGTTGGCTGGCCGCGCTTATCCCCGAAGAATATGGCGGATCAGGGCTATCCATGGAAGCGGCTACGATTATTCTGGAAGAAATCCACGCTTGCGGATGTAACGCGGCCGCCTGTCATGCCCAGATGTATACGATGGGCACGGTCATGCGCCACGGATCAGACGAACAAAAGCAAAAATATCTGCCGCAAATTGCCCAAGGCAAGATGCGTCTGCAAGCATTTGGTGTGACCGAACCAAGCAGCGGCACCGATACGCTTTCGCTCAAAACAACGGCAAAAAAAACCGAAAACGGCTGGCGTATCAACGGCCAGAAAATCTGGACATCCCGCGCGGAATATTCAGACCTCATGCTATTGCTTGCCCGTACCACGCCACGTGATCAGGTGGAAAAACGCACGGACGGATTATCTGTCTTTTTGCTGGAAATGAAAGACCTAGTCGGCAATGGCATTACCATTCGGCCTATCCGCACCATGATTAATCACGCCACGACTGAGGTGTTTTTTGATGATGTCGATATTCCGCATGATGCGCTTATTGGTGACGAAGGTCAGGGGTTTTCCTATATTCTTTCCGGTATGAACGCCGAACGGATTCTGATCGCCGCTGAATGTATTGGTGATGCCAAATGGTTTCTTGATACGGCTAGCCGTTATGCCAATGATCGCCATATTTTTGGTGGCCCCATAGGTCGCAATCAGGGCGTTCAGTTTCCGCTGGCTAAGGCCTATGCCCATATGATGGCCGCCGAATTAATGGTGCAGAAAGCCGCCCGACTATATGACAGCGCGAGCGCCCATGGCATAGAAGCCAATACCGCAAAAATGCTGGCCGCTGACGCGTCATGGGAAGCGGGGGAAGCCTGTTTGCAAACTCATGGCGGTTTCGGATTTGCCGAAGAATATGACGTGGAAAGAAAATTCCGTGAAACACGGCTTTATCAAGTCGCCCCTATTTCGACCAATTTGATCCTGTCTTTTCTGGCCGAAAAAGGGCTGGGGCTGCCACGGTCATATGGAAAATAATGCGGCTTCCAGAGCGATACATAATTGATAAATTACGGTCGGTGTAGTCATGTCTCGAACGCAACATATTGACCATCAGACGCCACATTCCAGAGCGCCATTAATAACTGGCAATATGTATTGCTTGCTGGCGGCCATGGCGTGGTCATTGGGGTTTCCGGCTGGCTCGGTTTTGATGCAGTCATGGGATTTGCTAACCTTACTGATGATCCGATTACTGCCTAGCACGATTATTTTGCTTATCTATTGGCGGCTTACCGCCGGCCCTTTGCCGCTGGATCGGGTCATATGGAAAAAGGGATTAATCATTGGTGCCATCGGGTTTGGGTTTGGAACCGTATTATTGCTTTACGGGCAACATATTTCTAACCCTGTTACGCCGGCAATCGCCGCCGCTATGATGCCGATTATGGGTGCTATACTGGAAATTGTTCTGGATCGCCGCCGCCTGACTGTTCGGCTGGCAATGGGTATCACCTGTGCCTTAATCGGCGGGTTGATGGCGGCTGGTGTCCGATGGCATGGCTATGATATTGGTGTCGGGTTCATATGGTGTTTGGCGGCGGTTATGATCTATGCATGGGCGACCCGTGCAACAACCGTAAATCTCAAACAGCTAAGCTCAATTGGCCAGACAACCGTTACCCTGACTGGTGCCGGATTATTCATCAGCATTATCTGGTTGATCATGGCTTTCATTGATCCCATGCAAATATCAATTGGTGCTATAACGGCGAATAGCCTGTTGATGCTATTTGCCTTTTCTATTTTATCAGCGGCGATATCCCAACCCTTATGGATAGCCGGTGCAGGCAAGCTGGGCGTTGCCATAGCATCATTTCATCTGAACGCCGTGCCAGTCTATGTTATGGCTATCATGGTATATGGATTTCATGGGCAATGGGACAGTATGCGGTTAATCGGGGCGGTCATTGTGGGGTTAGGCGTGATTATTGCCCAGACCGAACCTGTTCGGCATAGGGCGGCGTAAATCATACGCTATGTGGTTATCACGCCATCTGCCTGTTTTAATGCCTTAACATGTTTTGATCCGGTCAGGAACATGGCGACCTTAATCTGTTGTTTCCAGATATCCAGAACATCATTCAACCGATCAGGGGAAAGCTTACCATCTGCCAGTTCAACCGCTTTGATAAATGGCCCGGCGGCGGCGGCAATATCAGCACCCAGCCATAAGCATCTGGCCACATCCAGCCCATGCCGCACCCCGCCAGAGCCAATCAGCTGAATATCATGAACCGCCGCATGCGCATCCTGCAATGCCGAACAGGTCGGGATACCCCAATCCATAAACGGTTCCATGATGTCCTGCCGTGTCTGATCCGTGCGGCTGTTTTCAATTCGTGTCCAGTTAGTGCCGCCAAGCCCCGCGATATCAAAGCATGTGATGCCAATATCGCGCAATTCCGTGATGGTTTTTACGCTTAATCCGGCACCGACTTCTTTGATGATAATCGGAATACCGGCCTGTTTTACCAGCCTTGCCAGCATATCTTTTACGCCAGACCAGTTTCTGTCGCCTTCGGGTTGTACCAGTTCCTGCAACGGGTTCAGATGAATGGCCAGTGCATTCGGTTCAAGATCATCAATGGCTCGCCGCGCCAAATCAATGCCGCCATTGCCGCCATGTTCAATCAGCTGTGCTGCTCCCAGATTGCCAATAAGCGGAATATCAGATGCCCGGCCGCGCAAACCGGACTGGCTGTTTTGCTGGCTTAATGATGCTCTTTGTGAGCCGACCCCGAAGGCCAGTTTATGGGTATTTGCCAATTCTGCCAGAACGCCATTAATCGCATCCCCACGCGGTGAGCCGCCGGTCATGCCGCTAATCATTATTGGTGCATCCAGCCGCATGCCCAGAAAACGGATACTGGTATCAATCTGATCCGCGTCACATTCTGGCAAGGCCTGATGGGTGAGCCGGACACGATCCAGACTGTTCGGGATTTGCGCTAATGCCGCGTCCTGCTTGGCCAGATCAATATGTTCATCTTTTCTTGTACTCAGATCAGACATGCCGTCCCTCAATGGGGTTATGTGATGTATTCTGTTCTTGCGCATCATATTCAAAACGAGGCCGAAACAAGCTATCAATTAACAGACTATGTGGCACCGTCAGCGCCGCCAATCCTATAAATACCACCATCATGCTAGCAGGCATAGCGCCTTGTGATGGCAATAGCGCCATATATACCATCGCCCCACCAGCCCAACTTGCCAGCGTAAAGAGCACGGTCAGCCCAACCGCCATGCGCGGGGCAAGCATATGCCGCAACATCATCATGACCCGATACATATGGCGAATAGTATGGATCAAACAGAAATATACCGCAAACGCGACCAGTGCCGGCAAGGTATAAACCATCACGGCAAGCACAAGCCACTCGGCTATCCGCCCATGAAGCCGGTTATCCATCAACCCAAGGCAGATATATATGGCGGCAACCGGTATCCATATCCATGTGGCGACATCAATCCAGACCCATAGCATAGCGGTATCACCGAACACTAACCACTGAAACACCTGATCTGCCATGGCTTTATCACATTGGCTGATCCCCAGCACTACCAGCCCGCCATGGCTGATTGTCTGTATATATCGCGGCAAGGGCGGCAAGTTGCTTAAGCTATCGCCGCGCCCGAAATGCCAGATACTTAATAAAAGAAATGCAAATAATGAATATGGCGGCAACCATAACCAGACCCCGATCACCATGATTGCAATCCCGATATAGATAACCAGAAAGCTAGCCATGCGCCATATCGATTGGCCATATCCCATGGAAATCGCCACCGCGCCGTCCATAGCACCATGTGGCAGGCCAATGATCACAACCGCTAATAATGCTATGACTGTCATCATATCCATCATGTGATGGCCTTCCATGGGCGGGAAAATAAGGCCTTGATAAATGGCCATTTTGGCATGGCCATAATGATCTTGAACCGCAAACGGCTGGTCGCCAATCCTGACATAAACATCGCCATCTCATCACCGGTTAGTGCGTTTGCAATGGCCGCAAATAGCCGCGGTGCCAGTATCGGCTGACGGCGGATTACGGCCAAAAATACCGCATCCATCCACAGATCAACCGGTTTATGCGGCGGCTTGAACGTCACTTGTCCTGTATGTTTATACTTGGTTAATGCCTGTTCCATTTGCCGCTGGATAAAAACAAAAGCATAACCAGATGATGGCCGGATAGCCCCGCCATTACCGCCAATTGCCGCCACCTGATTATCGCGGGGGGATAGAAATCCCATGGGGATCACGCCTTCTTCGCGGCGCAATGTCATGGTCTTGCCAGCATGTAGGATATGATCACAGTAATCCGCAATCGCGGTATCATAAAAATCTTCGGGAGCTAGTTCCGTGCTGAACATGGTAGATTCAACCAGCGCACGGTTTTTTGCATAAGGCAGAACATAAATAAAATGGATGCCGCGGCTCTGGTCACAGCGAAAATCCATCAAAATCGCGCAATCCGGATCAAAAACATCATGTTCGGTTTTTATCTCAACCCCGCGAAAATGTTGCAGCATAATTCCGTCTGGCAAAGCTGGCGGCCGGCTATCGGCAACATGCTGAAACAACGGCAGAGCCGGATCAGCCGCCAATGATACCTGCTGATCATTAACCGTCATATCTGTTAGCCGTGCCGCCGTGAATGTCACCCCGTGCTGACGCGCCTGAATACGGCAATGATTAAGCCACGCTTTTGATTCGATAGCCATATAGGGGTGATGATCAGATGACTGTTTATGGATGCCTTCATCGGTGATAATCGCCCATTGCGACCATGTTTTGCGTGCCATCGCCAAGGCATCTTCCAGCCCGTTAATTGACCAGCATCCCCAATTATGATCCTGACGGGTTTTGTGGTCAGGGTGATCAATGACTGTCATGGCCATATCCGGCCAATCCGCCACGCGCGCGGCCAGCGATAATCCGGCACAGCCACCACCCAGTATAGCCATATGTTGCTTTGCCTGATGCGCGGTGATTGCATTCATCATTGGCGCACCGGCGCAATCAGCGGCAATCCCCGAAGCGGTTTATGCAACTGGAAATCATGATGAACAGGTGTTGTTTTTAGCCAGCCCAGATACCGCCGCGTCCCATGAAACCGCGACCATAATCGCGGAATGGCACATACCGATATCTTCAACTTGGTGGCCTTATTCGTTACTTGCCGGCCTTCGTGCCAATTGATATGTGCCGCGCGTAATTGCACCCCGATCTGGCGATAGACGCGGCCAGCCACCACAATAGCCAGATGCGCCCGTATAGGCAGATAGGCCATGCCCTGCTCACCGCTTTGATAATATGTATCCGCCAGATCAAGACAGCGTTTAATCGCCGTGCTAACAATCCCACGGCGTTCGATATCGATTTGGCTATGGCCATCTGCGGCAGCGGCAATCTGTTCGGGGGTCAGATTATTCACCCATTCCGCTGGCAGATAACGCCGACCCATTCTGGCATCATCCAGCACATCTCTGGCAATGTTGGTTAATTGCATCGCCACCCCCAGATCAACCGCAAACGCATAAGCGCGGTTATCACGGCAACCCAGAACCGAACACATCAGCAAGCCCACCGTTCCGGCCACATGGTAACTATAACGGATCAGCGCATCAGACGTTTCGACCAGCACGATATCCTGATCCGATATCAGCCCGTCAATCAACGCGGCCAGTACCGGTCGCGGCAAATCCGTTTCAGCAATCAGATCAGATATATCAGAATAAAGCCGGTGGCCATGCGGTATGTCATCCAGAATAGTCTGGCGCAAGGCAAGCAGATCAGCAGAATGGTTTTCTGTATCATCATCGGCCAGATCATCAACCAGACGGCAAAACTGATACAATCGTGCCGCTTTATGCCCTGCATCCCGGCCAAGCAACCGCCGCGCCCAGGCAAAGCTTCTCCCATGCTGGCGTAGCGTTTGTTCCGCGTCACTGGCAGACGCCATGATTACCCTATTATCATGTTCCATGATCAGCTGGCCTCACCGTCGATTATAAGGCGCTTTCATCTCTATTAACAAGATTTTCTACCACTTTGGCAGAACATAATACCCCCGGCATACCCGCTCCCGGATGCGCACCTGCTGCTGAAAAATACAGATTCCCCACACGGCGATCACGGTTATGATAGCGAAACCATGCCGATTGCGTAAAGACCGGTGCAATCGAAAATCCAGCTCCATGCATCGACCGGTAATCATTGGTAAAATCATCCGGCGTCATCCAGAAATCTGCAGTAATGCTTTGCTTCAAGCCCGGCATAATTGTCCGGTCAAGTGCCGCCACAATACGGTCACGCAAGGCGGTGGCTTCTTCGTTCCAGTTCTGGCCGCCCATGGTGTTTGGCACCGGACACAACACATAAAAACTATCCATCCCATCAGGCGCAAAGCTTTTATCCGTGGCGGTAGGACGGTGCAGATATAGCGAGAAATCTTCGGCCAGAATTTTCTTGTTGAAAATATCATGCAATAGTGATTGATATCGCTCACCCATCCAGATCGTATGATGCGCCACATCCGGATAGGTACGCTTTGTTCCAAAATACAACACAAACAGACCCATGGAATATTTGGTCATGGAATCAGGAATAATTTTACCTTTTGCGCCTGCCGCCGGATCAATCATCTGGCTATAAACGGTTGGCGGATCAGCGTTGCATATCACTCTGTCTGCTTCAATCACTTCACCATCGGTGGTTGTCACGCTCTGGGCTATGCGATTATCAATATTGATCCGCTTGATATCCGTGTTACAGCGAATGGTGATGCCGTGGCGTTCCATCAATCCGCGCAAGGCCGCAACAACCGCACCGGTTCCACCCATAGCGAAATGCACGCCCCATTCACGTTCAAGAAAATGGATCAGCGCATAAATGGATGTCGTATTAAACGGATTACCGCCAACCAGCAGAGGATGAATGGAAAACGCCTGCCGCATCAGATCATGTTTCATATAACGGTTAACCAGCTGTGACACGGTTAAATGGCTTTTCAGCCGCATCAAAGACGGAATTTGCGCCAGCATGCTAGTCAATTTATCAAACGGCTGATCCGCTAATTTGCGAAACCCGACATCAAAAATCTGCTCGGATGCGGTCAGAAGCTTTTTATAGCCTTCTGCATCATCATCGGAAAACCGTTTAATTTCTGCTATCGTGTCTTCTACCGTGGCGCGATAGTCAAATTGCTCACCGGTGCTGTCAAAATAAAACCGGTACCACGGATCAAGCGGCACAAAATTGATATGATCTGACCGTTTTTCACCAAACAGCTCAAACAGCTCATCAAACAGAAATGGTGCGGTAATCACCGTGGGGCCAGCATCATGCCGGAACCCGTCACGTTCAAAGACCCGCGCCCGGCCGCCTAGCTGATCAAGTCGTTCGATAATGGTAACGTCATCACCGCGGGCGCGCATCCGCAACGCGGCGGCAATTCCGCCGAACCCGCTACCAATAACGATTGTTCTCTTTTGCTTTGGCATGGAGGTATTAATGCCTATCTTGAAAAATTAATATGTTAACGCTTTTATTCTGACCGAATAGATAAGCTTTTGGATAGGCGAAATGACCTGCCGCATAAACTCCGGCATATTCTGATAATGCTTATCTGCATCGGCCAGCATGTCTTCCATCATCTGGACAGTCTGGCTAATAGCATCGGATGCCATAATTGCATCCAGCCAATGGGTAAGATCGCTTGATTTCCCATCACTGAGCCACGCATTAAACCGCGCCGTTTCACGAAGCGATAGCTGTTCCCGAAACAGAACAATAACCGCGTTTGGCGCACGTCTGATCAGATCAGCGGCGCTGGTTTCCGCCCCATCAGCACCAGCAAAGTTCAACAAGTCATTAGCGACCTGATAAACAGAACCAATGGCTTGAAAATATTGTCTGGACGCTGGAATGATATCGGCTCTGTTACCCATAATTGCCACGCCTTCTAGCGGTGCTATGAAAAGCGGCGCGGTTTTACCCAGAATAATATCTTTATATGTTTCACGGCTAGGATAGGCGTTTTTATCAAACTCTTTGGCCTGACCACGGGTCGTTGCCATCATATGTTCGCAAAGAACATGCACCAGCTGTGTGCGGCCAGATAAATCAGCGGCTTTTGCCGCCAGCTCAAAGGATAGACCGATCAGCCAGTCACCTAATGCCAGCGCAACATCGCGGCCGAATTTGAACCAGACGCTAGGCCGGTTACGGCGCATCTGATCACCATCAGAAATATCATCATGGACAAGTGAGGCATTATGCATAACCTCAATTGCGGCCGCCCAGTGCATAGCCGCATCCTGACTGCCGCCAATATGGGCATGCGCAGACATAGCCAGCTTAGCCCGTAGCATTTTGCCGCTATCATGAAAATGATGGCGAGCCGCCTGGCCGATAATATCATCAGATTTGGGAAGATGTGATGTGATCAGTGATAATACACTGACCTCAATGTTTTTGTTCTCATTGACTGGCACATGACCAGAAGGGCGGGCATTTAGATCGTCTGCACTAGTATTTTTGCGAATGACGTCATCCATAATTTGCCTCTCCCTTTATAAAGTAGGATGGGTTGTAAAGTAGGATGGGTCGGACAGCCCTTTAAAAAAAGGGGGGGGGGTAAAGAGCTGTCCGCCCTTGCGATGCTTAAAACTTAGGCTTTGTCAGACTCAGTTGTTGCAACGCTCCAGATGATTACACCAAACGCAATCTTGTTGAGCACGTCAGCAAGGTTGTAAATAATGTTCAGTGAATCGAAATCTGGTGTATCGCTTACCATGTAGCCGAAGAAATATCCGAGTGGATAAATCGCCCAGCCGATAGTTACGATCCACCGCATGGTTGAGAAAGCAGATTGTACAGACTCAGGTGCTTTTTCAGCACTAAGTTGTCCTGCTTCACCAGCGAAGATTTCATACAGGATATAGGCCCAACCGAGCATACCAATGACGAAACCGATCATAATGGTGGACTCACCAAAGATACGGGCGCTTTCATCAGTAAAGCTGGCTTCACCAATATAACCACCAACAAGCATGACGAGTGTACCAATCATCAGACGCCAGAAAATGCCAGAAGACACTTTCGTAATTGCGCTGAGGATTAAGTAGAACTCAATCATCAGAAGTGGCACAGTAATCAACCAGTCAATATAACGATATACGGTTGGTGTTGTTCCGGTAAGAACCCACACGTCACGCATATAGAAATAGTGAACAGCCGCTACCATGGTAACCATACCGGATACGACCAGCGAGGTTCTCCATTTAGCAGAAACACGGCCAATCTCAAGCCAGAAGAATGCTGTTGCAGCAATCAGTGCCATTGAAATTAACCAGAAGGAAATACCAACATAATCATCTGATTTCAGATTAATGTCAGCAAATGCAGGCATTGCTGTTAGCAGCGAAATTGGTGCTGCTGCAAGTAATGCGTTTTTCAACGTCTTAACCATTTTATAAGCTCCTCAATATTGAGTTTTAATCACGACGTAACTAGTGATGCAAAGCATCGTTATATTAAATAATTTTAATATTCGCCAAGACAATGTTCAGCCTCAATATTTATTACATTTATTAAATTAAGTTATTGATAATAAATAATAATATAATTAAGAAAAATTGCCTAAATATTGCCATTATTGAAAAAAATACCCGATTTATGCAATATTGCTATACTTTCGTCATGGTAACCGCATACTAGATAGATGAATATATTATCGCATGGAATGCATGGAATGAAGGACGAGATTTAATGATAAACACTGTGTTTTTAGGTGGGTTTGGCATGCTTTTATTGATTGGTGCCATGGTATTCGGCTTCATTCAGATGGAAAAAACAGACTGGTCAAATGGCACTAAACGGCTCATTCACGCGGCCATGGCCATATTTATGATCACGGTTACGGCGTTTGTTATCAATTGGCATAAAACAGTCTGGATGGCGCAATTTGATCTATGATACCGATATTATCATTATCGGTGCTGGTGTTGCGGGATTAAGCGCTAGCAAGGTTTTATCCCAGCACCATATCCCGCATAAAATTGTTGAGGCTTCGCACCGTATTGGTGGCCGTGCCTATAGTGAGGCATTCGCCGATGGTAGCCGGTTTGATCTGGGGTGTTCCTATCTGCACGAAGGCGAAATCAATCCTCTAACCAGCATTGCCAAAAGCCTGAATATTCC
>JABIWM010000114.1 GCA_018701255.1 Alphaproteobacteria bacterium
CGCCCCAGATCACCATGAAGCGCTTCGGCTGGATGCAGAAATATGCTTGGAGTTCCTGTTGAGGCCAGCGTTGATGAAATTTTCTGGCCAAACAATCCGGATTTACCCATGCCGCAGACAATCACCTGCCCCGTTGACCGGAGCATCATATCAACCGCGCTATCAAACTGCTGATCCAGATGATTGACCAGCCGGTCTATTGCTGATTTATATGTATTTGCTAATAATTGTGTTGCTTCAAGCATCATGCAAGCCTGTTATTATCATATATATGCGCTAATCTAGCCAGCTTTTCCAATGTTGCAAGCGTTTACCGTATTCAATTCCTAAAACGACTTAAAATGCGGTTAGCCTTTTCTTTATCCTCAACAGTATTGATATTAAAGAACGGATCAGGCACCCCATCAAATACGCATGACTGAACATCATAATCAGCGGTGAAGCGGTCAATTTTCCGGATATCATGATTGATCAGCTGATCACGCAATTCCGAACGGATAGCAATAGGCCATAATCCGAAAACAGGATGCGTCCGGCCTTGTGAATTGGCACAGACAATATTGGTCGGGCTAGCCCGGCTACACATGCGATCAGCCAGATCAAGTGGAATAAATGGCGTATCACCAGCAAGGCTGAGAATATGGGTTTTATCAGGATACCGGATAGCCGCCGCATCCATTCCGGCCAGAATACCGGCAAGGGGCCCCAGAAAGCCATCCAGCTGATCAGCTACAACCGGACACCCATATGACGTAAATCTGTCCAGATCACCATTAGCGTTGATAATCACATGCTCACATTGCGGCATCAGACGATCCAGAATATGCTGTAAAATCGTCTTTCCGCCTAGCTCAATCAGCGTTTTGTCACCGCCGCCCATGCGCCTTGCCTGTCCGCCAGCCAGTATAACCGCAACAGTATCAGACGGCAAAGGCGCGGGATTATCATTCATGACCGTGAAGCCGCCCGTTGTGGTGATGTTTTCTCACCCTGATCATCCCCCTGATCATTAGCCAGATCATCGGCCAGATCATCATCATGATCATCAATAATGCGTTCACATCCGGTTAATGCCGTGAAACGCTTGCCCCGCGCCCGCCCGATTAGCGTTAATCCGGTTTGTTCCGCCATAGCCACGCCAGAATGCGTAAACCCCGACCGCGACACCAGAATAGGTATCTGCATCTGAACCGTTTTTATCACCATCTCGCTAGTCAGACGGCCAGTGGTATAGAATATCTTGTTCTGGCCAGTGATATGATTTAAACGCATCCAGCCAGCGATTTTATCAACCGCGTTATGCCTGCCCACGTCTTCGATATAGGCAAGAATGTTATCACCTTCGGCCAGAACACAGCCATGAATAGCACCTGCGGATAAATATAAACTTGGCATCGTATTTATGGTTTTTATCAGACGCATCATGGCTGAGGTATGGATACGGGCATCAGGATCAAGCGTTATATTACCAACCGCATCCATCATATCGCCAAATTGTGTGCCTTGAGCGCAACCGCTAGTCTGAATTTTCTTTTTCATTTTTTCTTCGTAATCGGTTTCGCGTTGCGTACGAACAACAACAACACCCAGATCATCATCAACATCAATGCCGGTTATGATATCATTATCATTCAGCATGTTCTGATTTTTCAGGAATCCAACGGCCAGATAATCCGGCCAGTCCCCCAAGCTCATTGTTGTGACAATTTCCTGTTTATTAAGAAATATTGTTAATGGAATTTCTGTCACCACCGGCACTTTGACAGGCTGATTATGCTCATTCCTTCCCTTAACAATCTTGACCAGATTGCTGTTATCGGGTTTTGGCACAACAGATGCATTTTTATGCGGTATATTCATAATAACCAGATAAGAAGTAATATAAACAAAGCAAGCTCATCATGGCACATTACCCAGATATATGCTATGGCTGTTCGTAAGAGGATATATCCATGCGATTTCATTTTACCGCATCTAACAAACCGATGGCACAACAACGTCTAGCTGAACTGGTTACGGCATATGGCCAGAATCCGCTTGATGGCTGTGATGCCATTGTGGCGCTTGGTGGTGATGGTAAGATGCTGAAAACCCTAAAATCATCTGTTGATGTTGACCGCCCTGTCTATGGCATGAATTGCGGGACAGTTGGTTTTCTTATGAATAATTTTCATCAGCATGATTTGATCACATGTATCAAAAATGCAGAAAAAACCATTATCCATCCCCTTGCCATGACCGCGACCACCATAGACGGCAAGGTGCATAACGCGCATGGCATTAATGAGGTATCGATATCAAGAGAAAGCTATCAGGCCGTAAAATGCGCCATTTCCATTGACGGCATTGAACGCCTGCCAGAAATGGTGGGCGATGGATTAATCATTGCCACGCCAGCCGGTTCAACCGCTTATAACCTGTCTGCCCATGGCCCTATTATTCCCCTCGGATCAGAAGTATTAGCCATGACACCGGTCAGCGCATTCCGCCCTCGCCGCTGGCGTGGTGCTATCCTGCCGCAATCATCAGAAGTACACCTAACCATGATTGAGCCAGAATTCCGTCCAGCAAGCGCCGCCGCCGATGGTACAGAAATCCGTGATGTATGCGAAGTCGTTATAAAAATGGATAACAGCATCAGCTATACAATCCTCAGCGATCCGGGACAGGGTTTGGCCGAACGCGCCATGCAGGAACAATTCTTGTTCTAATCCCGCCTGATCACTTGCTATCGCCTGGTTCATATCGCTTATATCGCTTATATGGCTTTCATATCCTTTAAAAACCGTAAGCTGTTTTCCCAGAACGCATCTCTGGTCTTAACGCTCTCAAGCATCAGCTCATGTCGTGCCGATGGGTAAATGATACTCTCGCATTGTGGGATTTGCCCTACGCTCCATGTCTGGATTTTTGCATCAACAATGCTTTCGTCCTCAGCCAGATGCGCTTGAACAGGGCATGTTAATGCATTCAACCATTGGCGTGATGCGGTCGTCTGGCGGCAGGATTGATACGCCGCCGCCACCCAGCCATAGGTCGGCTCATAAGTTTTAGCATCCGGATATTCTGCCCATAATTCAGGCAACACCGCATAGCCATCCGGATCAGTGGTCAGCGGATTATCCGGATAAAAGGCATTGCCATGTGCTCTATCGTGTTTTCTGGATACTGGTTTACGGGCATAACCCAGCATAGTCAGCATCCGCAATAATGGCCACATGATCCATGACAGGATTGGCGAAGCAGAAAGCGTTAATTGCATCATAGGTGCAGAAATCAGCACACCCTGTATATCCAGATCGCTCAGCTCATGCGCCGCCCGTAACGCCAGATGCCCGCCCATGGAATGCCCAAACAGAACAACTGGCCTGTTATGGGTTATCCCGACATGCAAAAGCACCGCCGATAACGCATCCAGATACTGATCAAAATCATCAATATGAACCGGTAGCCGTTGATCCAGAAACCGCCCGCTTAACCCTTGCGATGGCCAGTCCAGAATAAGCGCATCAACATCATATTTCAGCAATGGCGCAAGAAGGATCGCGTATTTTTCGATAAACTCGGATAATCCGGGCAGTATGATAATCATGGGTTTATCAGATTGGTCAGGATCTTCGCGCGTCACATGCCCCCATATGCCGTAACGGATATCAATCCCCCCATGCGGCAGATATGCCAACTCCGGCATGTTAGGCCTTTGGGGCATGGCAAACGTCATGACGGTATGGTTTGCGTGCTTTCGGATGCCTGCCTTTGC
>JABIWM010000115.1 GCA_018701255.1 Alphaproteobacteria bacterium
GCCAATTTCTTTTTTGATCCGTTCCGCTGTGGATTCCCCAATCAGCAGATTATGCGTACGGCGCATATAGCTGATCAGTGCTTCGTCAAACTTATCACCGCCAACCCGGACAGAATGTGCATAAACAATGTTACCCAGCGACAGGATAGCAACCTCAGTCGTGCCGCCACCAATATCAACCACCATAGACCCCGACGGTTCTGTCACCGGCAGACCGGCACCAATAGCCGCCGCCATAGGTTCTTCGATCAGATATACCCGTCTGGCGCCAGCGGATTCTGCTGATTCCTGAATGGCTCTGCGTTCTACCGCTGTTGATCCGGACGGCACGCAGATAATCACCCTAGGGCTAGACAATGGCATCTTGCCGTTCACTTTGCGGATAAAATGCTTGATCATTTCTTCGGCGACTTCAAAATCGGCAATAACACCATCAGCCATAGGGCGGATAGCCCGAATATTGCCCGGAGTTTTACCCAGCATTACCTTGGCTTCGTCACCAACTGCGAGCACCTGTTGTTTGCCTTTTACCTGTGCAATGGCAACAACCGATGGTTCATTAAGAATGATACCCTGACCTTGCACATAAACAAGCGTATTAGCTGTCCCAAGATCAATGGCCAGATCATTGGAAAATAGTCCGCGTATCATATTGAACATGTTGGCTAAACGGCAATGCCGCCCTCTTATAAAAACCTTTGACAGAGCTTGTGTTTAATCTTTCCATAAACCACAAGTATCCAACTCAACCGAGTTGGATACTATGTTTTAATACAGAAATGTGGCTAAATCCAGCCACAACATCATAATTAGTTTTTAGACTTATCAACCAGACGGTTTGCCCCAATCCATGGCATCATCCCGCGCAAGGTTTCACCAACGGCTTCAATCCGGTGGCTAGCATGCTGGCGACGGGTTGCTTTGAATGATGATTGACGTGCTTTATTTTCCAGCATCCAGTCACGGGTAAACTTGCCAGACTGAATATCAGCCAGAATTTCACGCATGGCTTTGCGGGTGTCATCTGTAATCACGCGTGGGCCTGATACATATTCACCGTATTCTGCTGTGTTGGAAATTGAGTAATTCATGTTGGCAATGCCGCCTTCATAGATCAGATCAACGATCAGCTTTACTTCGTGCAAGCACTCAAAATAAGCCATTTCAGGATCATAACCGGCATCAACCAGCGTATCAAAACCAGCCTTGATCAGCTCACATAAACCGCCGCAAAGCACGGCCTGCTCACCGAATAAATCTGTTTCACATTCTTGTTTGAATGATGTTTCGATAATGCCAGAACGACCGCCACCAATAGCTGAAGCATAGGACAGGCCAACATCATGGGCATTGCCGGACGCATCCTGATGCACGGCTAGCAGACATGGCACGCCGCCGCCTTTGACGTATTCACCGCGCACCGTATGGCCGGGGCCTTTGGGCGCGATCATAATCACGTCAATATCTTTAGCAGGTACAATCAGATCAAAATGCACATTCAAGCCATGGGCAAAAGCAAGCGCCGCACCAGAACGGATATTTCCGGCAATATCCTGCTCATAAATATCAGCCTGCAATTCATCCGGGGTCAGCAACATGATGACATCGCCCCAAGCGGCGGCTTCTGCCACATTCATGACTTTAAATCCGGCTTCTTGCGCTTTTGGTGCAGATTCTGACCCTTCGCGCAAGGCAACCACAACATCCGCGGCGCCACTATCTTTGAGATTGGCAGCATGGGCATGACCCTGACTGCCGTATCCGACAATAACAATCTTTTTGGATTTGATGAGATTGACGTCAGCATCTCTATCATAATAAACGCGCATGTATTTTCTCCCCTTATTAGGTCAATTGGTGTGTGTAATTATTTCATATCGATATGGTGCTGGATAGGCATATCGATATTTGATCCTCTTGAAATGGCCGAAACGCCAGTTCGTGATACCTCTACTTCACCCAGCGAACGCATAAGTTCAATAAATGCGGTGATCTTAGAGCTACTGCCTGTAATTTCAAAGACAAAAGACGCAAGCGTGCTATCCAGCGTGCTGGCACGGAACGTATCAGCAATACGAAGCGCTTCTATACGGGATTCACCGGTATTTGAAATTTTTATGAGCGCAAGTTCGCGTTCAATATGACGACCCTGTTCGGTCAAATCCCTGACGGAATGAACAGGAATGATCCGGTCAAGCTGTGCTTTCACCTGTTCGATCACCAATGGCGTGCCACGGGTAACAATAGAAATACGCGATAGCTGTTGTTGTTCATCAACGCCGGCAACGGTCAGGCTTTCGATATTGTATCCACGGCCTGAAAACAGACCGATAACACGCGCCAGAACCCCCGGTTCATCATCAACGAGGATGGACAGGGTATGGCGGACTTCATCTTGCATCATGGAATTTGACATTTGATATCATTCACGTTTGGCCTAAACCAGAACCATGCCTTCTTCTGAAACCGGTTTTACTGCTTTATCATTAGGCCCCAGCAGCATTTCGTTATGAGCCGCCCCGGACGGAATCATCGGGAAACAGTTTTCTTCTTTTGCTACTCTGACATCAACCAGAACCGGCCCCGGGGTTTCCAGCATTTCGGTGATAACACCATCCAGATCATTCACATGTTCAGCCATCAGGCCTTTCATGCCAAAACATTCAGCCAGTTTCTGAAAATCAGGCAGGGATTGTGAATAGCTTTCCGAATAGCGGCCGCCGTGGATCAGCTGTTGCCATTGCCGCACCATGCCCATCCATTCGTTATTAATGATATAGATTTTGACCGGCAGATTATATTGCGCAATCGTTGACATTTCCTGCATGTTCATCATGAAAGATGCTTCGCCAGCAATATCAACCACGGTTTTATCCGGATTACCCACCTGAACACCCATCGCCGCTGGTAAGCCATAACCCATGGTGCCCAATCCACCGGATGTCATCCAGCGGTTCGGATGATTGAAACCGAAATACTGCGCCGCCCACATTTGATGCTGGCCAACCTCAGTCGTTACATAAACGTCTCTATCTTTTGACATTTGCCACAGCCGGTGAATAGCATATTGCGGTTTGATAATATCGCCGCTTTGATCATAATCAAGGCAACGTACGGCGCGCCATTCTTCGATTTGTTTCCACCATTCGGATACCGCATCTTTATTGATCTTTGCCTTGCGTGTTTTGATTTCAGCAACCAGCATATCCAGCGCAATAGCCGCATCACCAATAATCCCCAGGTCAACAGTGATGTTTTTATTGATAGATGATTTATCAATATCGATATGAATTTTCTTGGAAGCCGGTGAAAATCCGGATGTCCGGCCAGTTACCCGATCATCAAAACGCGCGCCAACATTCAACATCACATCGCAATGGAACATGGTCATATTGGCTTCGTATGTGCCGTGCATGCCCAGCATACCCAGAAAATGCGGGTCTTCGGCTGGCAACGCGCCTAGTCCCATCAGGGTAAGTGTTGTCGGGAATTTGGTAATATCCACCAGCTCACGCAATAATTCGGATGCCTTATCACCAGCATTAATGATACCGCCGCCGCCATAAATAATAGGCTTTTTTGCGGCGATCAGCATGTCTGCGGCTTGACGGATAGCATCAGCATCAGGCGTAACAGACGGCCGATAGCGCATCTGTGCCTTTTCTCTGGATGGTGCCATATATTCCATAGTGATTTCAGCTAGCTGGATATCCTTTGGCAGATCAACAACGACCGGCCCCGGGCGGCCAGTTGTAGCCACATGATGCGCTTCATAAATAGAAGGAATTAAATCTTCGGATTTCTTGACCAGATAATTATGTTTGGTGCATGGGCGGGTGATACCAACAGTATCAGCCTCTTGGAAAGCATCATTACCAATTAGATGCGTTGGCACCTGCCCTGTCAAACAAAGAACAGGAATGGAATCCATCAACGCATCGGTTAAACCGGTCACTGCATTTGTTGCACCGGGCCCGGACGTGACCAGAACAACCCCAATCTTACCGGTAGAACGCGCATAGCCTTCGGCGGCATGAACCGCCGCCTGCTCATGGCGGACAAGGATATGACGGATAGAATTACGCTGAAACAGGGCATCATAAATCGGCAGAACTGCGCCACCCGGATAGCCAAATATGACCTCAACCCCTAAATCTTCGAGCACCCGCAAAATAGCGTCAGCACCATTAGTGGTCATTTGATCCCCATCCAGATCGGATGGTGTGGCGGAATTGTCTGTTGATGTAGTCATGGCTGGCATATGCCTCAAAAAAAAATCTCATTTATCCACCGGACTTCCAGCTTCAGAAGCCTTGATGGATTTGTCATACGATGAAAATAGCAAAACTCTGAGAGTTCTTATATGTTTAGTTCCATATCCACCGATTGAGGTCAAGTGAAAAAACTAATTTTTAACAAGTTTTTTAAACAAACTCTTTTTGATAATTACTCAAAACAGTCTGAATCGCCAATTCCAGATGCTGATCATCGGGAAAATAATCAATAACCACATCCGCATTATACTGATGGTCAAACCATGTGAATTGCCGCTTGGCATAGCGGCGGCTATCCCGCTGTGCCAACTGGGTCGCTGTGCTGATATCAATCTTTCCATCCAGCATATCCAGAATTGGCCGCATCCCTACCGCTTTCATTGCTGGCAGGGTTTCATCCAGCTGACGGGCAAGCAGGGCAGATATCTCATCAATAGCACCATGGCTGATCATATGTTCAAAACGCGCATTAATCCGCTGATAAAGCGCCGCGCGTGGCGGCCGCAAATAAATACATAGCATGCGCCCGGCCAGCTGACCTCTGGGGGTGCCTTTCTGCCACCGGCTTAATGGGATGTTGGTGGCAAGCCAGATTTCCATGCCGCGCAACATGCGCTGGCTATCCCCGGGGGCTAGTCTTTGTGCCAGTTCAGGATCAATATCTGCCAGCTGGTTATGCAATCCATGACTGCCATGTTCATCTAGCATGGCTATGGCTTCTGCTTTTATATCAGGGCTGATTTCCGGCATGGGAACAATGCCTTCGCTGGCGGCTTTAAAATAAAATCCCGTGCCGCCAACCAGAATGGGGATTTGCCCATTCGCCCGAATACTGGCCACCGCGTCTGTTGCCGCCTTCAGCCAATCAGCTTGCGAATAGCGCCGTGCAGGATCAATATGCCCGAACAGATAATGCGGAACACCGTTTTGTTCTGTTTCATCCGGTGCGGCGGTAATAATGGGAATACCGGCATAGACTTGCATAGAATCAGTATTGATAATGGCACCATTACATTGTCGGGCTATGGCCACCGCCAGACCGGATTTACCACTTGCCGTGGGGCCGGCAAGACATATCATATCGTAATGGGTCATATCGTAATGGGTCATATCGTAATGGGGCTTCATATGATTTCAGATACGCTATCAATCCCTGCTTGTCTATCATTTGCGGTTTTCTGCCCAAACGAAAACACCGCCCTGATGTCATCATATCAGGGCGGTGCATTATGTTTTAAAAAACAGGTTTTTGATTATCCAGTGGGGATTATTTTATAAAGATTACTCTACGGTAATCGCCATAAAGCGATCTCTGCCCCCACGATTAATCAGCAAGACAATGCTTGTTTTGCCATTTTCCATTTCACGGCGGATAGCCGCGTCTGCTTTATCAAGCGTATCAACCGATGATTTACCTACTCTGCGGATCACATCACCGATCATAAGGCCGGCAGCATCTGCCGCTGAACCAGACACAACATCCAGAATGACAACACCATTGATGTCATCACCGACCGAAAACTCCTGCCGCCGCTCCGGGGTCAGCGCTTCCAGCACAAAGCCCAGTTTTTCGTTATTAAGCTCGGTGCTTGTTTCTGTTTCTGATGGTGCGGATGCCAGAAGTCCGGATTCTTCGGCTTCTTCCAGCACGCCCAGCGTGACGGATAGCGTGATTTTCTTACCATCCCGCATGACAACCATATCGATAGGTTTACCGATTGGGGATTCCGCCACAATACGCGGCAAGCTCCGCATTTCTTCGATAGGTTTGCCATTAAATGCGATAACAACATCACCAGCCTTGATACCAGCGGCTTCTGCCGGGCCTTCTTTATGAACAGAAGAAACCAGCGCGCCATTTTCGTCTTCCAGACCAAAATTTTCTGCAATCTCAGGCGTGATTTCCTGAATAAATACACCCAGCCAGCCACGTCTTGTCTGGCCATATTCGGATAACTGATCCACAACATTGCTGGCCAGATTGGATGCAATCGCAAAACCAATACCAACCGATCCGCCGGATTGTGAGAATATAGCCGTGTTAATCCCGATCACTTCACCATCCAGATTAAACAGCGGCCCACCAGAATTACCGCGATTGATTGAGGCATCTGTCTGGATAAAATCATCATAAGGGCCTGATCCGATATCACGGCCGCGCGCGGAAATAATGCCTGCTGTCACACTGCCGCCAAGACCAAACGGGTTACCAATAGCCAGCACCCAGTCCCCCACACGCATGTGATCACTGTCACCGAATGCAACCGGTTGCAACACCTCGTCTTCGGGATTAATTTTCAACACCGCGATATCGGTTTTGGCATCACGGCCAATCAGTTCTGCATCAAAACTGCGATCATTATAAAGCGTGACCCGAATAGCATCAGCCCCATCAATCACATGATTATTAGTGACAACATAGCCCTCAGCGGACACGATAAAACCTGATCCCAAGGCTTGCGCTGTTCTGGGGTTATCTCTGTCCTGAAACTCTTCAAAAAAATCTTCGAATGGTGAACCGGGCGGGAATTGCAGGGAATTATCGCCATCCCGATTAACCACTGTTGATGTTGAAATATTAACCACTGACGGCGTAAGCGCTTCGGCCAGATCAGCAAAGCTTTGTGGTCTGTCATTAGCCCAAACAGGCGAAAGGGCAGCACTCAGCATCATGGCAAACAATACCGCCCCGGCCAGCATGAATTGCTGCCGCATCCGCCAGATGCCGGATGGTGCCATAAACGCACCAGTCGTTTTTGTGTGAGCCATATGTGATGCCTGATGTGATGCCTGTTTCAAGAGGTGAGATGCCATGTTTTGCTCCCATTCAATCATGTGATTAGTTTTCTAAAACCAGTTTGCCGATAATTGTGTCGATAGTTCGGCACAACATCGGCAAATGGCCTTAATTCAATATACCGGCGTGTTTGTCGTTTTATTCAGACGGAACAATACCTGATTTATTGCCAAAGAAACGGAAGAACTCACTATCAGGTGAGATCACCATTGAGGTCGGGTTATCGGCAAATGATGTCCGGTAAGCCTGCATGGATCGGTAAAAAGAATAAAATTCCTCATCTGCTCCGAATGAATCTGCATAAATGGCGATGGATTTGCTATCACCACTACCGCGAATAATTTCGGACTCGCGTCTGGCTTCGGCCAGAATAACCGCTCTCTGCTTATCGGCAGTTGCCCGAATTTTCTGTGCTTCTTCCTCACCTGTTGCGCGGAATTCTTTAGCTTCCCGTTCACGCTCAGATTTCATTCTGTTGAAAATATTCTGTGAGGTTGCATCCGGATAATCAGCCCGTCTGATCCGCACATCAACAATGCGAATGCCCAGAGTTTCGGCGGACGCATTAACCTCATCACGGATGGTCGTGATAATTTCGTTACGCTGTTCGGATAGAATTTCAACCAATGACTGGTTACCCAGAACCCGGCGAACGGATGAGTCCACCATCGCTTCCAGTCGTTCCTGTGCCGTCCGGACAGTCCGCACGGTTTGGTAGAACTTCAACGGATCAACAATGGCATAACGGGCATAGGTGTCTACTTCCAGACGTTTCTGGTCAGATAGAATCACCTGCTCCGAGCCTTGGGATACCATGGAAAGAACCCGATTTTCATAATAAATCACGTTCTGGATAAATGGCATTTTCCAGTTTAATCCAGCTTGTTGAACCGTCCGTTTAGGTTCACCAAATTGAAGCACAATAGCTTGCTGTGTTTGCTGTACAACGAATAAGGTATTATAGGCAAGGAAGCCAATCAGACCTACAGCAATCAGAATATAAGTTTGTAATCGCATTGTTTTATCTCCGTCTTGCTATGTCTGTTATTTCGCTTTGCCAATTTCTGAAAGTGGCAAATAAGGAATGACTCCTGATCCACCAACGCCATCATCAATAATGATTTTATCAACATTGCTCATGATGTCTTCTAGCGTTTCCAGATAAATACGTTCTATGGTGATGTCTTTATTGACCAGATAGGCTTCATAGACCTGTGTAAATCGTGACGCATCACCCTCAGCCTGATTAACGATCTGTTCGGCATAGGCTTCGGCTTCGGCAATAATCCGTGCCGCTTCACCACGGGCGCGGGGGATAATGTCGTTGCTATAAGCTTCAGCTTCGTTTTTGAGCCTGTCTCTATCCTGACGCGCACGCTGGACTTCGTTAAAGGCATCGATGACATCAACCGGCGGGTCGACCGCAAGCAATTGCACTTCGCGGATGATCACGCCTGCTTCGTATTCGTCAAGCAAATCCTGTAATTGCTGTTTTGCCTGCCCCTGAATTTGCTCTCTGCCGTCGGTCAGCGCAAACTGAATATCAACACGTCCAACAATTTCACGCATCACGGCTTCTGCCGCGACTTTGGTGGTTTCTTCCGGATCGGTCATATTAAACAGATATTTACCTGCATCACCAATGCGCCAGAAAACAACAAAATCGATATCGACAATGTTTTCATCGCCTGTGATCATTTCACTTTCAAATGGCAAATCGCGGCGGTTGCTAGGGCCACCGTCACCGATGCTTCTGAAGCCGACATTGATCCGGTTATCACGGGTGACTTCTGGTGTTAGCACAGTTTCAATCGGGTAAGGCCAGTGATAATGCAGCCCCGGCGGCGTGGTTTCTATCCATTCACCAAAACGCAGGACAACGCCTTCCTGTTGGGTGTTAACACGATAAAATCCGGATGCCAGCCAGCCAAGAACAGCCAGCACTAGCAATACAATAATCGCATTTCCGCGAAAAAAGCTAGGCGTGTAGCGGTTAAAATTATCGCGCCCTTTGCGGAAGAAATCATCAAAATCCGGTTTTTGATTACGCGGGTCACGGCCGGAACCATTAGGCGAATTCCCCCATGGCCCACCGGGTTTCTGATTGTCGTTTCCTTGATTATTCCCCTGATTATTCCAAGGCATTATCGTCTCCGATCTGGCTAAGATGTTCGTGATTGAGATACCCGTCGGGCAAGTATCTGTCGAGTGTTCAATTATGGTTTCATGACTGACATTGTAAATAACATAAGTACTATATTTGTTCTATGTCGCCAGTTTTCAAGAAACCCCCTTTATTCTCATGGAATATTTCCTAAATTCATACTAAACAACATGTGATCATTTAGAAAGCAGGTTTATCATGTCCGTTACCATTACCGAAGAAGAAGTTCTCAAAACGCTCTCCTCGCTCACCATTTCCGGTCAGACCCATGATCTGGTAGCAACGGGGCTGGTATCTGGTGTTGTTGTAAAAAACGGACATATCGGTTTTTCATTAGAAGTCGACCCAAATCATGTGGAAAAAAGCGATCCCATCAAGCATGCCGCTGAGGATGCTTTACGCGCATTACCGGGGGTTTTGTCTGCAACCGCGATGCTAACCGCGCATAAACCGGCACCTACCCAACCGGCACCTGCCCAACCGGCACCCGGTCAATCTGCATCCGGTCAAGCAGCCGCAGAATCGCGAGTCTATCAGCCAGCAAAACATGTGATTGCCGTGGCATCAGGCAAAGGCGGGGTTGGCAAATCCACCACGGCAATCAATCTTGCCCTCGCACTCCAACAGCTAGGACAAAAGGTCGCTATTCTGGATGCTGATATTTATGGCCCCTCTTTACCCAAATTGCTTGGCACAAAACAACGGCCTGTTGCTGAAAATAATAAACTGATGCCAATTAAAGCCCATGGACTTACCGCTATGTCTATCGGGTTTCTGGTGGATGAGGATGCGCCAACCATCTGGCGGGGGCCTATGGTCATGTCTGCGATTGAACAGATGCTTCGTGATGTGGAATGGGGTGATCCGGATATTCTGATTATTGATATGCCGCCCGGCACTGGTGATGCTCAGCTGACGTTATCACAACGCGCTAGCCTGGCCGGTGCTGTCATTGTTTCAACGCCGCAGGACTTGGCGCTGATTGATGCCAGAAAAGGGCTTAATATGTTCCGCAAAGTTCATGTTCCCGTGTTAGGCATCATTGAAAATATGAGCTATTTTATCTGTCCAAATTGCCAGACAACCCATGATATCTTTAGCCGTGGGGGTGCCGAAAAAGAAGCCGCTGATCTGGGCGTGCCGTTTTTAGGTGCTATTCCGCTTGAAATGGAAATCCGTTCCGGTGCCGATGCCGGAAATCCGGTTGTTGCCAGTGATCCGGATAGTGTATTCAGCGCGCCATATATGAACATTGCCAAAACACTGATGGCGGCTCTGCCTGAACAGCCGCGCCGTGCGCCTAATATTAATATCAGCTAATCCTGTTTGAACGCCGTTTTAAGAACGCCGTTCCAGCCGGATCAGATCAAAACCGATGGCCGCATCTGTTGATGGATGATGCGTCCGGCTGGTTTCTGTCCATTCTGCTGTGTTCCATTCCGGAAATAATGCCGCACCATCCGGATTAAGATCGACTTCGGTCAGATCAATAACATCCAGATATGGCATAAAAGCGGAATAAATCTCACCTCCGCCAAAAATAACAAT
The DNA here is from genome assembly GCA_018701255.1 of Alphaproteobacteria bacterium. GTDB lineage: Bacteria > Pseudomonadota > Alphaproteobacteria > Puniceispirillales > UBA1172 > UBA12202. Next base: position 10,784 of record JABIWM010000115.1, read on the forward strand.
CTCGCCCGTTCTTTGTTTATCGGCGGCAATCCATTCTTCTGCGGCGGTAATAGCATCAGCCATCGTTGATACCGTGATCACCCCCTCACCTGTCCAGTCCGCTTGACGGGTTAATACGATATTGGCACGTCCGGGTAAGGCGCGGCCAATGGATTCGAATGTCCGCCTGCCCATAATTAATGGCCGCCCCATCGTCAGCGTTTTGACACGCGGTAAATCCCCCGGAATATGCCATAACAGTTGCTGGCCGTCGCCTATGACCCGGTTTTTCGCCATGGCGACCACCGCGACTAGCGGATATCGTGATTGGATTGATGTCATATTGCTACCTCAGCCTTGATATGGGGATGCGGATCATAGCCTGTGATAGCGATATGATCAGCGGTAAATGATTCCAGTGTATCTGGCGGATTGATCAGTTCTAATTGCGGTAATGGCCGTGGGTCGCGTTCCAGTTGCGTTCTGGCTTTATCCAGATGGTTCACATAAAGATGCGCATCACCCATGGTATGAACAAAATCACCAACCCCCAGACCAGCCACATGCGCGACCATATGGGTAAGCAAGGCATAACTGGCAATGTTAAACGGCACGCCCAGAAAAATATCGGCGCTCCGTTGATACAGCTGGCATGATAGCCGGTTATCCGCCACATAAAATTGAAACAGCGAATGACAGGGCGGCAAGGCCATCTGGCCAATATCCGCCGGATTCCAGGCCGTGACCAGCATCCGCCGCGAATCCGGATTGGTTTTGATCATATTGACCACATCGGCCAGCTGATCCACCTCACCACCATCAGGCGTTTTCCAGTGCCGCCACTGGCGACCATATACCGGCCCCAGATCACCGGTTTCATCTGCCCATTCATCCCAGATGCTTACGCCGTTTTCGTTCAGATAGGCAATATTCGTATCCCCACGGATAAACCATAGCAATTCATGAATAATAGACTTGAGATGCAGCTTTTTGGTGGTCACTAGCGGGAATCCATCTGCCAGCGCATACCGGCTTTGCCAGCCAAATACCGAAACCGTACCCGTGCCTGTACGGTCTTCCTTGCGGTGGCCATGTGTTAGCACATGATCCAACAAATCCAGATAAGCTTGCATAATCTCTCCTTATCGCATGAATATTTATGTTAAGCCGATGAGGAAGTCTTGGCAATGCGGCAGAAAGTGATTATATTAGTTTTGCTGGAAACAGCTATGGCGATAAACGCGATGCGAAATAAGCAGAGCGGACCCGGGGGCAGTGCCCGGCGCCTCCACCATAATTTCGGATGTCTTAACAAAACATTCTCTATGGGGGCGAGTCAGGATCGACGCATGTAGTAAAGGCAAAGTTTTCGCTCGGCATAGTACCACCGATATCGGGCTATTTTAGTAGTTGCAAACGACAACTATGCTCCGGTTGCTGTTGCTGCTTAATCGCGGTTACAAAAACCACTCTTAAACTCCAACAGGTTGAGCCCTGTTGGCGGGGTTTGGATTGACCTTGCAACAGAATAATCCGGCGGCAGGGGTTTCCCCTGCCGTTTTTTTATACTCACTTCTTAAAATGGGCATTTGAAAATTCCTAAAGAATCAGATTATAATAATATTTGTATTCGGGGGGATATGTATATGTCAGATGAAAGCGCTTTATTACCGCAAATTAACTATGAACTTCTTGTTGAAAATGCTCTGAAAGACGTGGTGCGATCCGCGCTGATCATTACACAGGAAACGGGTCTTCCGGGTGAAACGCATTTTTTCATCACGTTCAATACCAATCATGACAACGTCAATATTCCTAAACGGCTGAAAGAAAGCCATCCTGATAAAATGACTATTATCATTCAGCATCAATTCTGGGATTTGGTTGTTGATCAGGTTCATTTTGAAATTACCCTGTCTTTTGGCGGCCAGAAAGAACATCTGAGCGTGCCATTCACGGCTATTACCGAATTCAACGATCCTTCCGCTGGCTTCGGGCTTCAGTTCACGATGATGGAAAATAACGATAACGAAGAAGACAGCGACGCATCCGATGAGGATTTGAATATAACCGAAGATATGCCAGCCAAAACCGCGGATGTCGTGTCACTGGATACTTTTCGCAACAAGAGCTAATTCCCATGACTGAGTTTAAATACAGCCCCATTCTGCCAAAAACACGTCCGGATTGTGAATGGGTACATATCACATCAGACTATGTTGAACAGGTCACATGGGATGGCAGGACATTTTTAAAGGTGCATCCTGACGCGCTCAGCTTAATTGCCGAAAGAGCATTTAAGGAAATCTCACATTTTTTACGGCCATCACATCTGGGTCAGCTTCGGGCTATTCTTGATGATAGCACCGCGTCACATAATGATCATTTTGTAGCACTGGAAATGCTGAAAAACGCGGTGATTGCCGCTGATCAGGTTCTGCCCATGTGTCAGGATACCGGCACCGCGATCATTAGCGGCGTGCGCGGTGATCAGGTGCTTGTGGATGGTGATGATGGCGAAGCGCTGGCACGCGGGGTTTGGCAAGTCTACCAGACTAGCAATCTGCGCTATTCGCAAGTCGCCCCGATTGCCATGTTTGATGAGGTGAATACCGCTACAAACCTGCCTGCTCAAATTGATCTATATGCCGGTAAAGGGATGGAATATCATCTGGATTTTATCCAGAAAGGCGGCGGTTCTGCCAATAAAACCTTCCTTTTCCAGAAAACAAAAGCCATTCTGAACCCCGAAAGCCTGTCGCAGTTTATTGATGAAACCTTGCGCACATTAGGAACAGCGGCTTGTCCGCCCTATCATCTGGCGATAGTCATTGGCGGCACGTCTGCGGAAGCTAACCTGAAAACAGTGAAAGCGGCATCAACCCGTGGGCTGGATCATTTGCCCGAAAAAGGCGACGGCCTTGGCGCTGGTTATCGCGACCGCGAATGGGAAGAAATTATTCTGGGCATTTCCCGTGATCTGGGGATTGGGGCGCAATTTGGCGGAAAATATTTCTGCCATGATGTTCGTGTTATCCGTCTGCCGCGTCATGGGGCATCCTGTCCGGTTGGTATTGGCGTATCCTGCTCGGCTGACCGTCAGGCTATGGCAAAAATCACCCCGGAAGGCATTTTCCTTGAAAAACTGGAACATGATCCGGCGCAATTCCTGCCAAGCGTGGAAATGGCAGATGATGATGCGGTCGCCATTGATTTAAATCAACCAATGGATCAGATTCGCGCCTTGTTAAGCCAATATCCGGTAAAAACGCGGCTTAAGCTAAGCGGTACATTAATCGTTGCCCGTGATAGCGCTCATGCCAAATTGCAGGAACGGCTGGAACAGGACGGTAAGCTACCGGATTATTTTTGCAATCATCCCGTATATTATGCCGGCCCTGCAAAAACACCTGACGGCATGGCATCGGGCAGCTTTGGCCCCACTACCGCTGGCCGGATGGATAGCTACGTCAAACAGTTTCAAGCGGCTGGCGGATCACTGGTCATGCTGGCTAAAGGCAACCGTAGCCGCGCCGTTCGGGACGCCTGCGCCGCCCATGGTGGATTCTATCTGGGCTCAGTTGGCGGCGCGGCGGCAAAGCTGGCTATTGATTCTATCCGCAAGGTTGAGGTGCTGGAATACCAAGAACTGGGCATGGAAGCCGTCTGGAAGATTGAGGTAGAGGATTTCCCCGCTTTCATCATTATTGACGATAAAGGCAATGATTTTTTCAATCTGGGTTAGGTGCGATTCTCAAGCATGAAAAAAGCCCGGCATAACCGGGCTTATTCATGACAAAAAGATATGTCGGATTAGCCCTGACGAGCCTTCATCCGTGGGTTCTTTTTGTTGATCACATAAAGACGGCCGCGACGACGTACTACCTGACAGTGACGGTCGCGATTTTTCAGTGTTTTTAATGAGCTGGCAACTTTCATCGCTCTAACCTTTCCCTTAATTCTGGGCATTTGATAACGCCTGACACCCTTAAGGTCAAGCCGTAAATGCATATTATGCCCGTATTATTCAACTAACCGGGCAAAATCCGGCCTAATAGGACACACCGCATCCAGCCAGACCGCAATAGCCGTTTGGATTCTTATGCAGATATTGCTGATGATAATCTTCGGCTGGATAATACACATCACGAAAACCGATTTCCGTTGTGATGCCGGGCATGTCTTTTTTGAGCAACTGGCTAGCATAATGTGCTTTTGATGCCTTAACGATTTCCATCTGTTCCGGCGTTGAGCAATAAATCGCTGAACGGTATTGGGTGCCGCGATCATTACCCTGCCGCATACCCTGAGTAGGGTTATGTTCCTGCCAGAAACAGCGCAGAATATGATCCAGCTCAATCACCGCCGGATCATACACAACCTCAACAATTTCGGTATGACCGGTTTGCCCTGAACAGACTTCTTCGTAAGTCGGGTTCGGGGTTGAACCGCCAGCATATCCGACAGAAGTCGTCCAGACACCCGGCATCGTCCAGAACAGCCGTTCGGCGCCCCAGAAACACCCCAGCCCAAACAGAATGGTTTCCATGCCATCGGGATATGGCGGAACAATGGGGCGGCCATGCACTGCATGCGGTTGCGCCACCAGCACAGCCATATCACGGCCGGGCAACGCATCCTTGGCATCCGGTACAGTCATGGGTTTGGAAAAAAGCGATGACAGCATGAGTAAAGCTCCTTGATATGATCATCTGCCAGAAACATCCGGCTAATCTATATATGGTTAGCTGGGGTTATGCTGACAAGGTTATGATTTATTTTGCTTCATCAGCGCGGCGGCACCGGGCAGGTTTCTGCCCTCCAGCCATTCCAGAAACGCCCCGCCAGCCGTGCTGACATAGCTAAACTGATCCAGCACATTAGCATGATTGAGCGCGGCAATAGTATCACCACCACCAGCAACAGAAATGAGCGTACCTGCCTCTGTTCGTGAGGCCACATATTGCGCCAGCGCGGTTGTTGCCTGATCAAATGGTTCGATTTCAAACGCCCCCATAGGGCCATTCCAGATCAGCGTCCGGCAATCATCTATCGCCGCCGATATGATCGCCACCGCATCACGTCCGGCATCAAGGATCATTTCATTATCGGCAATATGATCATTGGCAAAATGCACCAGCCGGTGCGGTGCGTTTGCGGCAAAAGCCGTGGCAACAACGCCATCTTGTGGCAAGATAAACCGGCATCCGATAGCCGCCGCCTGTTCGCGAATAGCCTTTGCCGTATCAATCATATCTGCCTCAACTAATGAGGCGCCAATATCATGCCCATCTGCCAGCAGAAACGTGTTTGCCATGCCGCCGCCAACAATCAGCACATCAACTTTTGTGATCAGATTCTGCAACAAATCCAGTTTTGTAGAAACCTTGGCACCGCCCACCACAGCAGCAACAGGTCGGCGTGGTTGTCCAAACGCCTGATCAAGCGCAGATAATTCTGCCATCATCAAAGCCCCGGCATAAGACGGTAGAAACGCGGTAATTGCTTCGCATGACGCATGCGCCCGATGGCTACACGAAAACGCATCATTCACAAATATGTCTACACCTTCGGCCAGTGCGCGGGCAAAATCGGCATCATTGGCTTCTTCGCCTGCTTCAAATCGCAGATTTTCGAGCATGATAATATCGCCATCTTTCATTTCGGCCTTCGCGCTGGCGGCATCCGCAC
>JABIWM010000116.1 GCA_018701255.1 Alphaproteobacteria bacterium
CGGTTCAATCCATCACCAAGCCCAACTGTTGTTGTTGTCTTGCCCTCACCTGCTGGTGTCGGGTTAATTGCCGTTACCAGAATCAGTCTGCCGTTTTCGCGTCCATCAAGGCTTTTGATAAAGCTTTCAGACACTTTGGCCTTATCATGGCCATAGGGAAGCAAATGTTCATACGGGATGCCAAGCTTTTCCCCAATGTCTTTAATGGGTTGCTTTAAGGCTTCGCGGGCAATTTCAATATCAGATTTGTAGCTCACAGTTTTATCCTATTCGTTTTAGTTTAATATTCTAGTTAGTCTAGCTTCCTAGAGTGTTACCAATTTTAAGCGTGATTGCAGATGCCCATTCCGACGCCGGGATTTTACCACTTGCTTCGGGACGGACGCGTTTTATCAGAATACGTCCACCATTACCTTGAACAGTAACTCCTTCTTCTGAGATGTCTATTATTTCCCCGGGAGTGCCGTCGCCATCCATTCTGGCAGCGTCATAAATTTTCACCTCAGCACCATCCAGTGTTGTCCATGCTCCGGGTGCAGGGTTAGCCGCCCGAATTGTGTTGTATGTTTCCGCAACAGGTTTCGCCCAGTCAAGCTTTGCGCTATCCTTTTTGAACCAGCCTTCATATGTGCCGTCTTCCAGTCGTTGATCATGTTTGATCATGACACCGGCCTTGACCATATCAAGGGCTTCCAGCATGGCATCCACGCCCATCGGGAACAATTTTTTGAAATAAATATCCCCCAGCGTTTCATCAGCACCAATCGCGCAGGTTTTCTGCAACATTATCGGGCCTTCATCAAGCCCATCATCTGGCCAGAAAATAGTCAGCCCTGTATGGGTTTTGCCCATAGCAATCGGCCAGTTGATTGATGAGGGCCCCCGATGGAGCGGGCAAAGCGATGGATGATACTGAAACGTGCCGTAAGTAGGCGCGTCACGCACCGCTTCGGGTACAAACAGCAATACATAGGCCATCATGCAGATATCAGCCTTGAAAGACTGCATCAATTCCAGTGCTTCTGGCGTTTTCCATGACGCAGGTTGATGCAATGGAATGCCTTTATCCTTGGCAAGCAAGGCTAGCGGGTCTTCGGGCTTGCCTTCTTTTGTTGGCGCGCAACAGACAGCAACCACGTCTTCGCCTCTATCCAGAAGATTCTGAAGTACTGCTTCGCCAAAGGCTTGTTGTCCATGTAGAACGATCCGCATATTTATCCCCTTATTCAGCCGTTTGATTACCTACGACTTATTGACTTCGCCAACAGCACCTGATGATACAATATTATTAATCTCACTGTCATCATAATGCAGCACGTCTTTTAAAATTTCTAATGTATGTTCACCTAATAATGGTGAACGCGTCACATCAACCGGACTGGCGGATAGCTTAATCGGACAGCCTACCGAAATATATTCGCCGCGTTCGGGGTGATCGACCTTTACCAGCGTGCCGGTGTCATACAGTCCTTCATCCTCAGCAATTTCTTTCATGGAAAGAATAGGGCCAACCGGAATATCCAGCGGATTGCATAAATCCATGACTTCGAATTTGGTTTTGGTCATTGTCCATGCTTCGATACGCTCAAAAATCTGATTGAGTTTATCCAGCCGTTCTGGTGGGCTTGCAAAACCATCATCGGTTTTCCAATTTGGCTCACCAATCAGATCGCATACCTTTTCCCATACCGCCGCCTGAATGATAAAATAGGTATAGGCATTGGGATCAGTTTCCCAGCCTTTACATTTCAGAATACGGCCGGGCTGACCGCCGCCGGAATCATTACCTGCGCGTGGTGTGGCTTCGCCAAACGGGATACCTTCACCAAATTGGGAATATTCTTTGAGTGGCCCAGCATCAAGCCGTTGCTGATCCCGCATCTTAACCCGTGCCAGATTAAGCACCGAATCCTGCATGGCAACGCTAACACGCTGACCTACGCCGGATTTTTCCCGGTGGAACAATGCCGTCACAATACCAAGACATAAATGCAGACCAGTGCCGGAATCCCCTATCTGTGCGCCCGTTACCAGTGGCGGCCCATCCAGAAAACCCGTTGTTGAGGCCGACCCGCCAGCACATTGTGCCACGTTCTCATAAACCTTGCAGTCTTCGTATTTGCCGGGGCCAAAGCCTTTGATCGAAGCCATGATAATGCGTGGATTAATTTCATGCACGCGTTCCCAGCTAAATCCCATTCTATCCAGCGCACCGGGGGCAAAATTTTCAACCAGAACATCACATTCCTTGATCAGTCTGGTTAAAACTTCTTTGCCGGTTTCATTTTTGGAATTGAGCTCAATCGACCGCTTATTGTGGTTAAGCATGGTGAAATACAGACTATCCGCGCCCGGCTTATCAATCAGCTGTTTGCGGGTGGCATCACCCACGCCCGGACGTTCAACCTTGATCACATCAGCACCGAACCATCCCAGAATTTGTGTACAGGTGGGGCCTGATTGAACATGGGTAAAATCAAGAACTTTAACCCCTTCTAACGCTTTCATCATTTTATTCACCATCCATTTTCATCATATTAACTGTTTAAGACCTTTTGCGCATATCTGTTCAGGATTTCGCTTTATTCTGCATGACAATGCTTTGCGGGTTCAGATTACCAATGCGTCCGCTTTCGGTGCCTGCGTTTTCATCAATGATGGCATTCACCAAGGTTGGCTTGCCAGATGCCAGTGCTTCACGCACGGCACGGCCCAGCTCATCCGTGTTAGTGGCATAAACGCCTTCACCACCAAAAGCCTGCATCATCATATCGTAACGGGAATCCTTAACAAAAACGGTTGGCGCGACATCATCGCCGCCTGTCGGGTTTTTATCTGTTCCCCGATAAATGCCGTTATTGTTAAATACCACAATACAGACTGGCAGGTTATACCGGCAGATCGTTTCAATCTCCATGCCTGAAAACCCGAATGCGCTATCGCCTTCGATGGCCAGAACCGATTTGCCGGTTTCCACCGCGGCGGCAACCGAAGCCCCCTGACCGATACCCATAATGCCCCATGTGCCAACATCAATCCGGTGACGCGGCTTATAGATATCAATAATACTGCGGGCAAAATCCAGCGTATTCGCGCCTTCGTTTACCAGAATAACGTCCGGGTTATCTTTGATCACCTGCCGCATTGAGCCTAGCGCACCATGATAATCCATTGGCACGGCATTGCTCATCAGCTTGGAAGCCATTTTTTCCAGATTGCCTGATTTCTTTGCGTTGATTGTACCTGTCCAGTCATCAGATGGTTTCTGCCAGCTAGACCCCAAGGCTTCATTAAGCAATTCAAGGCATGACCCGATATCACCAACAAGCGGTGCCGCGATTTCAACATTGCTGTCCATTTCGCGTGGCTCAATATCAATCTGGATAAAGCGTTTTGCTCCTGATGCACCCCATGTTTTACCCTTACCATGTGATAACAGCCAGTTCAGCCTTGCACCAACCAGTATCACCACATCAGCCTCTTTAAGGACAAGCGAACGTGCCGCCGCCGCTGATTGCGGGTGATCATCTGGCAATAAACCTTTGGCCATGCTCATAGGCAGATACGGAATGCCGCTTTTTTCAACAAAAGTTTTTATCAATTCGTCTTCTTGGGCATAGGCCGCGCCTTTACCAATAATCATCAACGGCTTTTTAGCGGTTTTCAGAACATCAACCGCGCGCGTAATTGCCGCTGGTGATGGCAATTGCGCTGGCGCCGGATCAATTACCTTGACCAGTGATTGCTTGCCTTTTTCAGCATCCATCACTTGCGAGAAAAGCTGCGCCGGCAGATCAAGATACACACCACCCGGGCGACCGGAACATGCGGCTCTGATAGCGCGGGCAATGCCGATGCCGATATCTTCGGCATGCAGAACACGGAACGCCGCCTTACAAAGCGGTTTGGCAATAGCCAGTTGATCCATTTCTTCGTAATCGCCTTGCTGAAGATCAACAATCTCACGCTCAGATGATCCACTGATCAGAATCATCGGGAAACAGTTTGTCGTGGCATTGGCCAGCGCCGTCAGACCGTTTAGAAAACCCGGTGCGGAAACCGTTAACGCAACCCCCGGCTTTTTCGTCAGATATCCGGCAATCGAGGCGGCATAACCGGCATGTTGTTCATGCCGGAAAGAAATCACGCGCATGCCTTCGGCCTGTGCAATACGTCCAAGATCAGTAATCGGAATGCCCGGAACATTATATATTGTGTTGATATCATTCAATTTTAGCGCATCAACAACAAGATGAAATCCATCGGTTAATGTAGACACATCGGTTTCTGTATCCTGATTTGCAGCGGCCTGATCAGACATGGAATGCTCCTCTTTGGTATCTTTAATTGTTATAAGGTTTGGTGTTTCATTTGTTGATTGACTCATCGACAGGTCGGATTGAGCCATAGCCACGCTATCTTCGCCTGCGTTAGCCTTATCTTGAGTAGATTTTGAAAATTCGGTCACAATGTGATTCTCATGCTCATGCTCATGCTCATCTGATTCGGTTTTATTTTCGCTATTGGAAAATACCGTCCAGCGTAATTTGATATGATCATGCAGACGCATGGTATGTTCACGCACCAGATTGGATGCCAGATCAGCATTTCTTGCCTCTAATGCATCAATAATCTGCATATGATCAGATACCGATTTACTGGCGCGATCATCCTCATGAATGGCGCGGCGGCGAATGGCCGCCATCTGCATAAATAATTGATCTGTTGTTGTTTTTAGCAACGCACATCCAGATAATTCCAGTATCGTCTGATGAAATGTCACATTGGCATCTGAATATTCGCTGATGGGAATCGAATTGCTTTCACCAACTGCCCCTTGCGCGAATCGACGAAGCAAAAGCAGATCATCATCGCTGGCATGTATGGTTACTAATCTGGCGGCCATGCTTTCCAGCGCCGCCCATGTGATAACCATATCCAGAATTTCAGTCATGGTTTTGCGGTGAATAAATACGCCTTTACGGGGAATAATTTCAACCAGTCCATCCTGTGCCAGTCGAGCCAACACTTCGCGGATGGGCGTACGCGAAACCCCAAGCTGTGCCGCTAGCTGACGCTCATCAAGTCGTAAGTCTTCGTCAGAGCCATAAATGTCAATTCCGAGAATATGATCACGGAGCACACCATAAAGATGATCCTTTATGGTGAAGTCATTTGAGATAGGCTTTAACTTCATATCGCTCAACGTTGATATTCCCCCATTATCACAGCTGGAAACGCTTAACATTTGTAATTAATTTAACAAATCAACATACAAACCAGCATGACATTTATTCAACAAAAATACAATATACCAAAGAATAACTTCGTCAAGCCTGTCATTTGAATGTCTATTATTTTATTTATTTACAGTGACTTAATATATTTTCTATGAATTATTTGTCACAAGCCACTTGTTCCGGCTTGAAAAAAAGACCGTCTGGTATACCATACAAAATATCTGTACAGCCTGTGATCTGGCCATACAGTATGACAATACAAAACACTGCATATGATGCCACAAATAAAGGGAAGTCCATGAACATTCATGAGTATCAAGCCAAAGCCATTTTAAAAAGCTATGGCGCGCCGGTTGCGAATGGCGCGGTTATTACAGACGCCAGCCAGATTGATCAGGCGGTTGCCGCCATGCCGGGGCCGGTATGGGTAGTCAAAAGCCAGATACATGCTGGCGGCAGAGGCAAAGGCAAGTTCAAAGAACTAGCCGCAGATGCCAAAGGTGGCGTCAGAGTCAGCTTTTCTGCTGATGAAGCAAAAACCAACGCACATGAGATGTATGGCAATACGCTAGTCACCGCGCAAACCGGTGATAGCGGCAAGGCGGTTAACCGGCTCTATATAGAAGACGGCGCCGATATCGAAAAAGAACTTTATCTATCGATTCTTGTTGATCGTGCCATTGGCAAAGTCGCTTTTGTTGTATCAACCGAAGGCGGAATGGATATCGAAACAGTTGCCCATGACACACCGGAAAAAATCCATACAATCGGCATCAACCATAGCACCGGATGCACCGATGCAGATGCGGCAATGCTGGCTGATGCTCTTAAATTAGACGGAACAGCCAAAACAGAAGGCATGGCTTTATTCAAAACGCTCTATCAGGCGTTTGTTGAAAAGGATATGAGCCTGCTGGAAATCAATCCGTTGATTGTTACCAAGGCAAATCAGGTGCAGGTGCTTGATGCGAAAGTGTCTTTTGATAATAACGCTCTGTTCCGGCATCCTGATATCGTTGAATTGCGGGATATCACCGAAGAAGACCCGAAAGAGCTGGAAGCATCCAAATATGATCTGGCCTATATCGCTCTGGATGGGGATATTGGCTGTATGGTTAATGGTGCCGGGCTTGCTATGGCAACAATGGATATCATTAAATTATATGGTGCTGAGCCTGCTAACTTTCTTGATGTTGGCGGCGGTGCCACAACAGAAAAAGTTACCGCCGCTTTCAAAATCATTACCGCTGATCCGAATGTAAAAGGTATTCTGGTCAATATCTTTGGCGGTATCATGCGTTGTGATGTGATCGCAGAAGGCGTGGTTCAGGCGGCCAAGGATATCGCGCTTAGCGTACCGTTGGTTGTCCGGCTCGAAGGCACTAAAGTCGCAGAAGGCAAAGCTATTCTTGAAGCCAGCGGACTTGATCTGATCGCCGCTGATGATCTGAACGATGCCGCTGAAAAAATTGTAAAAGCGGTAAAAGGAAATTAGGGGTTAGACCATGGCAATATTAATCAACAAAGACACGAAAATCATTGTGCAGGGTCTGACAGGTAAAACCGGCACCTTTCATACCGAACAGGCGCTCGCCTATCATGACACGCAAATGGTTGCAGGAACACATCCGAAAAAAGCGGGCGAACATTGGAACAGCGACAGCGGTAAACAGCTCCCCATATATGGATCAGTTGCTGATGCAAAATCCGCAACCGGTGCTAACGCATCTGTTATCTATGTGCCGCCAGCCGGTGCCGCTGATGCTATTATAGAAGCCATTGATGCCGGCATTGAACTGATCACCTGCATCACCGAAGGCGTGCCAGTGCTGGATATGGTTCGGGTGAAAGAACGTCTTGATGCGTCATCTTCGCGACTAATCGGGCCAAACTGCCCCGGGCTTCTGACCCCCGGCGAATGCAAGATCGGCATTATGCCTAGCAGTATCTTTCGTCGCGGATCGGTTGGTGTTCTATCACGTTCCGGCACATTGACCTATGAAGCGGTTTATCAGACCAGCATGGCCGGACTTGGACAAAGTACAGCGGTTGGTATTGGCGGTGATCCGGTAAAAGGCACTGAGTTCATCGACGTGCTGGATATGTTCCTTGATGATGATGAAACCAAGTCCATCATCATGATTGGTGAAATTGGCGGATCAGCCGAAGAAGAAGCGGCAGATTTTATCAAAGCCGAAGCGAAAAAAGGCCGCAAGAAACCTATGGTAGGCTTTATTGCTGGCCGCACGTCACCACCCGGCCGCACCATGGGGCATGCTGGCGCGGTGATATCTGGCGGTAAAGGTGGCGCGGATGCCAAGATCGAAGCACTGGAAGCGGCAGGGGTTAAAGTATCGCCCTCACCTGCCAGCCTTGGTGATACGCTGGTGGCATTGCTAAATAGCTAGAACGATTTATAGCCTATGTCACATTCCATTCACATTCGGGCATAGGTTGTTTTCTTAATCGCTAAAAACCAAAAAGAGCGCCATTGAGCGCTCTTTTTTATTAGCTTGATCTGTGTTGATATATGACAGCCCGCTTACCGGCCGCCAACATTATAGCTAGGCTGATTGTGCAGAAATGCTCTGTGCTTTATCGTTTTCGGCCAGACGCTGATCAACTGTCGATACAATCGCATCAACCGTCGGGTTGAACATGTCCAGATGACGGCCGATGATCTGTATCATACGGTCAACACGTTCGACCTTGGTGATGCCGCCATCAATTGCCCGCGCCACCGAAGACGGTTTTAATAGCTGTTTTGCGGCGGCGGCATATTTTTCAAATGGCACCTGATCGCTTGCTACTGCACCCAGTTTCTGTGCCAGATCATCCACCCATCGATACATCTGTTCAGCGGTATCAATATCCCCGTGAACCGCATCATGAATCGGTTGAATATCATCACCACGAACACAACGGTAATTGCCTGTCATGAGCATTGACCATTTGGCCATTGGAACAAATAGCGAATCAAATACCCGCAATTTCACCGGCACGTCTTTGCCTTCTATGCGGACGTTATCAATGTCTTCTGCCAGTGTTTTCAGAATGGCGTTATGTTCATCAGAGGCAAATGTGCTGGCCTTGAAATTGGTCGGAAGCCCGACATGCAGAACATTGCTGGATTCTTCTGGTGGGCGGAATGCTTGCGGATCAGGGCTGCAGAGTGATATCAGACCCGGTTCAAAATTTTCCCATATCTGTGCATCATCATAACAAGACGACAGATCAGCATCAGCAAGCGCCGGAATGCGCTTAAGAAACGCTAATGGCGGCATGTTCATAATCGATAAGCACGGTTTTTTTGCCGCCGCAATCCGTTTCATCAAACCAGCAACCGCCGGTGATGAATATTGCGGTTCCTGCATGGCCAGACCAATCAGATCATAATCCTGTGGTTGTGCCTGTTCAGGGGTGGTCGCATCAAGCGAACCCGGCAGATCAGCAGAATGCAATGACCTGTGCGCGTCCTCATCACGAAGCTTTATCCGGACTTCCGTGCCTTCGGAATTAATCAGTTGTGCAGAAGCCGTGCGGCATACCAACGTCACATCATGGCCAGCCATGAGCAGTTTTGTTGAAAGCAGTGATCCATAAGATGCACCAAGGATTAGAATTTTCATCGCAAGACTCCTTATATTGATACATACAAAAATAGAAGATTCTAGAATAATGAAAAGGAAAAAAGTGATAATGTGAAAATTGTAAATTATTTACAAATACAATTTACAAGATGATACTATCTGTGTAAATCTATATTCATCAGGCATTTTTTGCCTTAAACGAATAGAATATATGAGCATAGCATGGATAAGATACTTGCAGGGCATAAATTACGCCGTCTCCGCCAGACTATTGACCTATCGCAATCGGCAATGGCCGAAACATTGGGGATTAGCCCATCCTACCTGAACTTACTGGAACATAACCAGCGCCCCCTCACCGCCGCAATTTTACTCAAAATTGGCAGCAGTTTTAATATCAATATCATGGAATTTGCTGAGGATGATACCCATTCGCTGGTCAATAACCTGTCCGAAATATTTACCGATCCGGTTATGTTCGAAGAACGGGTCACGCGCCGTGATTTGCAGGATATGGTAACGGCCAGCCCTACGGCTTCCCGTGCTATTATTAGATTATTCCAAGCATACCGAAGTGTCCGTGATGAGCTGGAAAACAACGCCGGCACCCAAGGCACGCCGCAAGTGTTAAGCAATTCGGTTGAACATGTCCGGCATATACTGGAAAAAAATAATAACCATTTTGCCGCGCTGGAAGAACAGGCACTTAATCTCCGGCATCATATTCAAACACCGATCACCGGTATCAATACCAAAAGCATGCCGCAGGATGTCGATTTTAATGCCCTGATTGCATATATCCAGAGCACGCAAAATATAACCGTTCGGGTCATGCCGGCTGATGTTATGGGTGCGAATTTGCGGCGATATGATCATCACCGGCAGGATATTCTGATCAGCGAAGTGTTACGCCGACCGCAACGGATTTTCCATTTACTGGTGCAATATTCGCTAATCGAGCAAAATCAGATTATCAATCCGCTGATTACCGATACGGAACATCTGACGGAACAGACCTTATCGCTGATGCGAATTACCATGGCCGGATATTTTGCCGCCGCCGTTATGATGCCATATAGCCAGTTTCTGCATGCCGCCAAAAGCCTTCGTTATGATATTGATCTGCTGTCGCGGCGTTTTGGGGTGACGTTTGAGCAAGCTTGCCATCGGCTAACCACCTTGAACGCTCCTGATGCGAAAGGCATTCCTTTTGCATTTGTGCGTATTGATGATGCTGGCAATATCTCAAAACGGATATCTGCGGCCGGAATTAACTTTGCCCTGCATAGTGGCGCCTGCCCCAAATGGTCTGTCCACAGAAGCTTTCGCAATCCGGAAAAAACGCTGGTACAGGCCGCTGAATTGCCCAATGGCCAGCAAGTGCTTTCCATTGCCCGTGCTGTCCCGCCATTGCTGACTATTTCCAGCCAGTCCGCGCCAGAATTTGCGATTGCCCTCGGCTGTGAATTGCATCACGCCAGCGATATTGTTTATGCAGATCATCTGGATACAGGAAAAAATAAGATGCTGGACGCGGTTGGGGTCAATTGTTCTGTCTGCGAAAGACTGGATTGTACCCAACGCTCACACCCGCCTATCGGGTATGAGCTTCGTTTTGATAGCCATATGCGGCGTGTCGGTCTATATGATCTGGATAAAAACTAGGCTTAACGCCTCATTTATCCGTTATTCTGCCGCTGTTTCCATCGCTTTGACCACCTGACAGGCTGAAAACTTGAATTCAGGTATCTTACCATAAGGATCAAGCTCGGAATTGGTGAGGATATTTGCCGCCGCCTCAACATAGGCAAATGGAACAAACACCATGTCTTCTGACACGGCACGGTCAGCTCTAGCCATGATATCAATAGACCCACGGCGCATGCTGATCGTTACCATTTCACCGGCCTGAACCCCTAATCGCCGCAAGGTTTTCGGATGCAAAGACGCATTGGCCTCTGGTTCTATCACATCAAGCACGGTAGCACGGCGTGTCATGGAACCGGTATGCCAATGTTCCAGCTGTCGTCCGGTTGTCATGATCATCGGATATTCCGCATCAGGTGTTTCTGCTGGCGGAATAATACTTGCCGGCGTAAATCGGGCTCTGCCACCTTCGCGTGGGAAGCTATCACCAAACACGATAGCCTGCCCCGGGTCTTCGGGCGATAACGATGGATAGGTGACGGCATTTTCATTTTCCAGCCGTTCCCATGTAATATTATTCAGCGAGGCCATGGATTTTTTCATTTCGGCAAACACTTCGCGTGGATGCTGGAATGTCCAGTCAAGCCCGACACGCTTTGCCAGTTCAACCGTAATCCACCAGTCTTCTTTTGCTTCACCCGGTGCATCAACCGCTTTACGACCCATCTGCACCTGACGGTTTGTATTGGTCACGGTACCTGTTTTTTCTGCCCAAGCCGATGCTGGCAGAATAACATCAGCATAATTCGCGGTTTCTGTTAGGAAAATATCCTGCACCACCAGATGATCAAGCTTGGCCAACGCATCACGCGCATGATCGACATCAGGATCAGACATGGCCGGATTTTCACCAAGAATATACATGGCCGTGATTTTGTCATCATGAACAGCGTCCATAATTTCGGTCACGGTCAGACCTTTTTCGGATGCAATATTATCCGATTTCCAGATATCATTAAATGCACTACGAACGCCATCATCCGTTACGCTCTGATAATCCGGCAGGAACATGGGGATCAATCCCGCATCCGATGCGCCCTGCACGTTATTCTGGCCACGCAAAGGATGCAGTCCGGAACCCGGACGGCCAACCTGTCCACACATCAGCGCCAGCGAGATCAGGCAACGCGAATTATCGGTGCCGTGAATATGCTGGGATATGCCCATACCCCAGAAAATCATGCCGGCCTTGGCGGTGGCAAAATCGCGGGCAACCTGACGCAAGGTATTAGCCTCAATACCGCAGAATTCAGACATGTCTTCTGGACTAAACGCTTTCAGATGCGTTTTCATATCTTCCCAGTTTTCGGTGAAACCGTCGATATATTGCGCGTCATACAGATTTTCTTCGACAATCACATGCATAATCGCGTTCAGCATGGCCACATCAGACCCCGGACGGAATTGCAACATATGGGTCGCGTGCCGTTTCATCCCCTGACCGCGTGGGTCCATGACGATCAGCTTGCCGCCCCGCTTGGCAAACTGTTTGAAATAGGTCGCCGCCACAGGGTGATTTTCAATGGGGTTACAACCGATCAGAATAGCCACATCGGCATTTTCAATTTCATTAAAAGTCGCCGTAACCGCGCCTGATCCGACATTTTCCAGCAACGCCGCCACAGATGACGCATGGCAAAGCCGGGTACAGTGATCCACGTTATTATGGCCAAAGCCCTCACGGATAAACCGCTGGAACAGATAGGCTTCTTCGTTGGAACATTTGGCTGAACCGAAACCGGCAACACGCGTACCATCAACAGAACGCGCATCTGTCATGCCTTTGGCGGCCACGGTTAATGCTTCTTCCCAGCTGGCTTCGCGGAAATGGCTTAACGGATAGGCCGGATCAACATTCAATCCCTTTGCCGGCGCATCATCGCGCCGGATCAACGGCTTGGTTAGCCGGTGCGGGTGGTGAATATAATCAAATCCAAACCGGCCTTTTACACAGAGCCGGTTTTCATTGGCAGGGCCGGTTGCGCCCTCAACGAACTTGATTTTATCATCCTTGATTTTGAAATTCAGCTGACAGCCAACGCCACAATACGGGCAGATTGATTGCACTTCTTTATCAATATCCTTACTATCGCCCAGTTGCGCGCTATCCAGCACAGAGGCCGGCATCAGCGCACCTGTTGGGCATGCCTGCACACATTCACCACAAGCCACACAAGTGGATTGTCCCATATCATCATCCATATCAAAGACGATTTTGGCGTGATTGCCGCGACCAGACATCCCGATCACATCATTAACCTGTACCTCACGGCACGCCCGCACACATAAATTACAGTGGATGCAAGCGTCCAGATTAACGCGCATGGCAACGTGGGAATCATCCAGCAATGGGATCAGATCAGGTGACTTTGCCGGAAACCGGCTTTCGGTCACATGATTAGCGGCCATCATGGTCAGGAAATGCGACGAGGCATCATGGCTTTCAGCTGGCTGATCAGCGGCCAGTAATTCCACCACCAGAGCGCGTGATTTTTCTGCCCGTTCTGATGCCGTATTAACAACCATGCCGTCTTGCACTGACCGGATGCAGGATGCAACCAGCGCGCGTTCGCCCTCAACCTCAACCATGCAGGCGCGGCAATTGCCGTCAGACCGATAGCCCGGCTCAGGCTTATGGCACAAATGCGGGATAATATTGCCCTGCCCTTGCGCGGCTTCCCATATGGTAGACCCTGCGGGGACGGAAACCGTATCACCATCAAGCATGATGGAAACCATTTTGACGTCGTTATTATCTGAAGCGTTATTCGGGAAACTATCTGGCATTGATCAATTCCTTAACTGATTTCGCTATCGAAATGTTTCATGGTAAGGCGAATAGCATTCGGTGCTGCCTGCCCCAGACCGCAAATGGAGGCATCTGTCATCACCTGGCATAAATCCTCTAGCAATGGTTTATCCCATTCCTGCTCCTGCATCAGCTTAACAGCTTTGCTGCACCCTGTCCGGCAAGGCGTACACTGGCCACAGCTTTCGTCTTCGAAAAACCGAAGCATATTCAACGCCGCGTCTCTGGCTTTGTCCTGATCAGACATAACAACAACTGCGGCTGACCCGATGAAGCTGCCATGCGGTTGCAGGGTATCAAAATCCAGCGGCACATCGTTTAATGTTGCTGGCAAAATCCCCGATGATGGCCCGCCCGGCTGATACGCTTTGAACACATGACCTTCGGCCATGCCGCCTGCGGCTTCAATGATATCCGTGATGGTAGAACCAGCAGGCAACAGATGGATGCCCGGATTTGCCACCCGTCCGGATACAGAATAGCTGCGTAAACCCTTGCGGCCATTTTTTTCAACCGAAGACAGGATTTCCGGCCCCTCACGGCAGACGCGGGCGATCCAGTAAAGGGTTTCAATATTATGCACCAGCGTGGGACGATCAAATAAGCCGACCTGCGCCACATAAGGCGGACGATGCCGTGGCAGACCGCGCTTGCCTTCGATGGATTCAATCATGGCGCTTTCTTCACCGCAAATATAAGCCCCTGCGCCACGCCGCAGATCAATATA
>JABIWM010000117.1 GCA_018701255.1 Alphaproteobacteria bacterium
CCGCATTTCCTGATGCAGGACACCAACGGCATTAGCCTGATGATCATCAGACCGAAAAGAGTTTGAACAGACTAGTTCAGCCAGATGTTCCGTTTTGTGAACTTCTGTGCCGTGCTGGGGGCGCATTTCATGCAGAATAACCGGCACTTTCTGTTCGGCCAGTTGCCACGCGGCCTCAGTTCCGGCTAAACCGCCGCCAATAATATGTACCGGTTGTGTCATGACCCGCTAATCCCCAGGCTTTTCCGTTTCCGTTCAGCCTGCCTGTCCATTAGTGTTTTCAGATAAGCACCAGTGATTGATGCTTCGTTTTTGATAATATCTTCGGGCGTTCCCAAAGCCACCACCTGACCGCCGCCATCACCACCTTCGGGGCCGATATCAATAATCCAGTCTGCTGTTTTGACGACATCCAGATTATGTTCAATAACAATCACTGTATTTCCGGTTTCGACCAGTTCCTGCAATACCGCCATTAACCGGCGAATATCTTCGAAATGAAGTCCGGTTGTTGGTTCATCCAGAATATAAACGGTACGTCCGGTCGCGCGCCTTGATAGCTCTTTCGATAACTTGATGCGCTGTGCTTCACCACCCGATAGCGTGGTCGCCTGCTGACCAATCTTGATATAGCCCAGCCCAACGCGTTGCATGGTAACCAGCTTATCGCGAACAGATGGCACGGCTTTGAAAAACCCGACTCCATCATCAATTGTCATATCAAGAACGTCTGCTATCGATTTGTTTCGCCACATAATTTCAAGTGTTTCACGATTATATCGCTTGCCTTTACAGTTCTCACAAGTGACATATACATCTGGCAGAAAATGCATTTCAATTTTGATCAGACCATCACCCTGACAGGATTCGCAACGCCCGCCTTTAACATTAAAGCTAAAGCGGCCAGCGTTATATCCACGCGTCCGCGATTCCGGCAGGCTGGCAAACCATTCTCTGATCGGGGTAAAAGCACCGGTATATGTGGCCGGATTAGATCGCGGTGTCCGGCCAATAGGGGACTGATCGATATCAACAACCTTATCCACCTGATGCAGACCATCAATTTTTTCAAGCGGGGCAGGTACTTCGCGTGCATTATGCAGACGTCTGGCCATGGTTTTCCATAATGTTTCCAGCACCAGTGTGGATTTTCCGCCACCAGATACCCCAGTCACACAAGTTAGAATCCCCAAAGGAAAATCAACATTAATCTGTTTGAGGTTATTGCCTGTCGCCCCTTTGATAGAAATGGATTTGCTTTTATTGCGTTTCCGGCGTTTTTCAGGAATGGCAATTTCCTCAACTCCTGACAGATATTTACCGGTTAATGAATCCGGATGCGCTATGATGTCATCTGGCACGCCTTCGGCAATGATCTCACCCCCGTGAATGCCAGCACCGGGCCCCATATCAATCACATGATCGGCGGCTAGGATGGCTTCTTCGTCATGTTCAACAACCAGAACCGTGTTCCCCAGATCACGCAAGCGTTTCAATGTGCTGATCAAACGGTCATTATCCCGCTGATGCAGTCCAATTGACGGCTCATCCAGAACATACAGAACACCGGTCAACCCTGAACCAATTTGTGAGGCTAGTCTGATCCGTTGTGATTCGCCGCCGGATAACGTGCCAGAAGCGCGACCAAGCGACAGATAGCTCAACCCGACATTGGTCAGGAATGTTAATCGTTCCAGAATTTCTTTCAGGATGCGTGAAGCAATGACATTTTCCTGCTTGCTTAGTTTTTCGGATGCCGCACCAAACCATTCCAGCGCATCGCCAATAGACAGAGTAGATATATCGGCAATATCCTTATCCACCATCTTAACGGCCAGTGATTCCGGCTTGAGCCGCTTACCGCCGCAGCTATCACAAGCATGATCGGCCTGATATTTACCTAATTCTTCTCTGATCCATGATGAATCGGTTTCCCGCATCCGCCGTTGCAAATTGGGGATCACGCCTTCAAATGGCTTTTTCGTCCGGTAAGACCGCAAACCATCATCATATTCCATCACAACGGCTTCGCCATCCGAGCCATAGAGAATGGCATGGCGATGCTTTTCATCCAGCTGATCAAAATCAGCCGTCATGGAAAACCCGTAATGCTTGGCCAATGACATGAATGTTTGTTGATAATATTTCGCCGTACCAGAAGCCCATGGCGCCACCGCACCATCTGACAATGATTTGCTTGTATTGGGAACAACAAGCTGAGCATCAAAATGGCTGGTTTTACCCAGCCCGTCACAATCCGGACAGGCACCATATGGGTTATTAAAAGAAAATAGCCTTGGTTCAATCTCATCAATGGAAAAACCACTCACCGGACAGGAAAACCGCGCGGAATATACATGTTCTGACGCATCATCCGCGTTTTCGGCAATCATTAATCCATCGGCCAGTTTTAATGCTGTTTCTGTTGAATCAGCCAGACGTGACGGCAAGTCATCGTCTTCATGCCGGATAACAATCCGGTCAACAACAAGCGATATGTCATGCTTTTTCTTTTTGTCCAGTTCAGGCAGGGATTCCATATCATAAATCTGGCCATCGATTTTAACCCGCTGGAAACCTGCCGCATGATAACTGGCTAATTCTTTGCGATATTCGCCTTTCCGTCCACGCACCACAGGTGCCAGCAGATAAAGCCGTACGCCATCATCCATCGCCATTAATGCATCAACCATCTGGCTGACAGACTGGCTACGGATAGGCAGGCCAGTGGCCGGGGAGTAGGGGATACCTACACGCGCCCATAATAACCGCATATAATCATAAATCTCAGTCACCGTGCCAACGGTTGAGCGTGGATTACGCGAGGTTGTTTTCTGTTCGATAGATATCGCCGGTGATAAGCCTTCGATCAGATCAACATCCGGTTTCTGCATCATTTCCAGAAATTGCCGCGCATAGGCCGATAGGGATTCAACATATCTGCGCTGGCCTTCGGAATAGATGGTGTCAAAAGCCAGACTGGATTTTCCTGATCCAGATAAGCCGGTAATGACAACGAATCGATCACGCGGAAGATCAACCGAAATGTTTTTCAGGTTATGTTCACGAGCCCCTTTGACGCTGATAGATTTGAGCATAGAAGGACTTACAGAAGAAAGTGAGGTATCTGGCATGGCTTCAATATAATTAGGGTTTCAAAAAAGGCAAAATACTAATAAGGTTATTTCTATTAAATTGGTTTAAATAACCGTTTTTCAATCGCTGGCTATGATCTGTTTAGATTTATCCGTTCTAGCCTTCAGCAACCCCTTATAATAGCGGAGAATAAAAATGAGTGGAAGCGTTAACAAAGTCACCTTAATCGGTCGCCTCGGCAATGACCCGCAGATTGCATCGATGAATAGTGGTGACAAGGTCGTTAATTTATCCATCGCCACGTCTGAGCGCTGGAAAGATCGCGCAACAGGTGAACCCAGAGAAAAAACCGAATGGCACCGTGTCGTTATCTTTAATGAGAATCTGGTGCGTGTCGCTGAACAATATCTCCGCAAAGGTAGCATGGTATATATCGAAGGCCAGCTGCAAACCCGCAAATGGACGGATCAGTCCGGTGTTGAAAAATACACAACAGAAATCGTGCTTCAGCGTTATCGTGGTGAGCTGACCATGCTTGGCGGCAGATCAGACAATCAGGGTGGCGGTTATCAGGACAGCATGCCTAGCCAATCATCAAATCAGGGCACAGGCCAAGCCCAGCAACAGGCATCTGTTGCTCCGCCAATGGGCAATGATCTTGATGATGATGTTCCATTTTAATTGATATCATGGGAACAGATGCAAATATCTGACTCCTCATCATATTAAGTTGCATTTTTATGACACAATATATGGTATTTGTCACAATCCGGTGATATAATATGTTGTTATAACACAAAGGATTGAGGGTAAATCTTGTCAGATCAAAAACCACCTCAACCACCGGTCGTTTCCGGTGGTGAAGAAAATATCTCCATCACCGATGAATTGCGCAAATCCTATCTAGATTATGCAATGAGCGTGATTGTTTCAAGAGCGCTTCCAGATGTTCGTGATGGCCTCAAACCTGTGCACCGCCGCATTCTCTATGCCATGATGGAAGGCGGTTATGATTGGTCAAAACCCTATCGTAAATCAGCCAGAGTTGTTGGTGACGTGATGGGTAATTATCACCCGCATGGCGATTCTGCCATTTATGATTCGCTTGTCCGGATGGCACAGAGCTTTTCCATGCGCCTGCCACTGGTTGACGGTCAGGGCAATTTTGGTTCAGTTGACGGTGATCCACCTGCCGCTATGCGATACACAGAATCGCGGCTCCAGAAAGCAGCGGAATCATTACTCCGTGATATAGATCGTGATACTGTTGATTTCATTCCCAATTACGATGAAACCCAGCTGGAACCCGCTGTTCTGCCTGCTGAATATCCTAATCTGCTGGTAAATGGCGCTGGCGGTATTGCGGTTGGTATGGCAACCAATATTCCCCCACATAATGCCGGCGAAGTTATTGATGCCTGCATGGCCTATATCAAAAACCCGGCGTTATCACTTGAAGAAGTCATGGAAATTGTTCCGGCACCTGATTTTCCTACTGGCGGTATTATCATGGGGCGGGCAGGTGTCCGCAGTGCATTTGAAACTGGTCGTGGGTCAATTGTTATCCGTTCAAAAACGGAAATAGAACCAAACGCCAACAGAGAACGCATCGTTATTCATGAATTGCCGTATCAGGTGAATAAAGCCCAGTTGCTTGAACGCATTGGTGAGCTTGTTCGTGATAAAATTGTCGAAGGCATCAGTGATATCCGCGACGAATCCGACCGGCGCGGTATGCGCGTTGTTATTGATCTCAAAAGAGATGCACAAGGTGATGTAGTCTTAAACCAGCTGTTCCGGCATACCCGCATGCAGACTAGCTTTGCGGTGAACTTGCTGGTGCTTGATAAAGGCACGCCAAAACAGATGGGCTTACTGGATGTTATCCACGCTTTTTGTGAATTCCGCGAAACGGTTATTACCCGCCGGACACGGCATCTGCTGACCAAAGCGCGGGATCGGGCACATATTCTGGCTGGATTGATGGTAGCATTGGCCAGCATTGACGCGGTTATTGCGCTAATCCGTTCAGCACCTGATGCTGAAACCGCCAGAAATGAGCTAACCGGCCGGAAATGGCCTGCCCATGAAGTCGAAAGCTTTATTACCTTGATTGATGATCCGGGGCATCAGGTGATTGATGGTCATTATGTGCTGTCAGAAACACAAGCACGGGCAATTCTGGAATTACGGCTTCAGCGTTTAACCGGTATGGAACGCGGTAAACTGGCCGAAGAAACGCAGGAACTGGCCGATAAAATCAAGGAATACCTGTCCATCCTGTCCAGTCGTGAACATTTGATACAGATTATGCTGGATGAGCTAACATCAACCCGTGCCTTGCTAGATGATCCCAGACGGACAGAAATATCTGACCATCTGGGTGATCAGGATGACGAAGACCTGATACCCGTCGAAGACATGGTCGTTACCGTTAGCCATCGGGGTTATATCAAACGGGTGCCATTATCCGAGTATCGCGCGCAACGGCGCGGCGGTAAGGGGCGTTCCGGCATGAAAACACGGGATGAGGATTTTGTGACACGGCTCTTTATTGCCAATACCCACACGCCTATTCTGTTTTTCACGTCAACAGGGCTCGTCTATCAGCTGAAATGCTATAAATTACCGCTTTCAGCTCCTCAAGCCCAAGGCAAGGCTATGGTCAATTTACTGCCCATTACGCCGGCTGAAACCATTCAGACCGTCATGCCGATGCCCGAAGATAAAGAACAATGGGAAGTGATGAATGTTGTTTTTGCTACCGCAAATGGCAATATTCGCCGCAACATGCTGACCGATTTCACCAATATCAAACGCAATGGCAAAATAGCCATGAAACTAGCCGAAGGCGATCAGCTCATTTCTGTTCAACCCTGTTATGATGATGCTGAGGTATTGCTGGCCACGTCACAAGGCAAAGCAATCCGTTTCGGGCTGGATCAGATACGCATATTCCGTGGCCGCGATAGTACAGGCGTTCGCGGTATTCGCTTAAAAAGCGATGATCTGGTTGTATCTATGTCAATTCTGGATCACGCACAGGAACAATTCGTTCTTGCCGTCACCGAAAACGGCTATGGCAAACGAACCCGTGTTAGTGATTATCGGGTGACTAATCGTGGCGGGCAGGGTGTAGCAAATATTGTCACCTCACCCCGTAATGGCAGTGTTGTTGCATCATTCGCAGTCACAGAAGACGACCAGCTGATGCTGGCCACAGATATGGGCAAAGTCATCCGGATCAGAGTATCAGGTGATGAAACCGACCAGATTCGCGTTGCCGGCAGACAGACACAAGGCGTGACGCTATTTTCTATTGATAGCGAAGAAAAGGTCGTATCCGTCGGGCTTATTCAGGAAAAAGATACCGGTGAAGACGATCTAGACGCCAATATGGATACCGAAAATCCGGATAATCAAGTGCCAGATACAAGTGAACAACCGGAAGAACAGCCAGAAAGTCATAAAACAGAGGATTCCGATACAGACTAATGACTCATATTGCTATCTATCCGGGAACATTTGATCCTGTCACACGCGGGCATATTGATATCATTGCCCGTGCCGCATCCATAACCGACAAATTGATTGTCAGTGTAGCGGCAGATGGTGGAAAAACAGCTCTGTTCTCACTAGATGAACGCGTTAATATGGTCAAACATAACATCAATGACATTCGCCATAAAAATGGCACATTACAGGCAGAAATCACGGTTGTTCCTTTTTCCGGTCTATTAATGCATTTTGCTGAAAAACAGCAGGCAAAAATGATCATTCGCGGGCTTCGTGCGGTAACAGATTTTGATTATGAATTTCAAATGACCGGAATGAATAGACGGCTAAACCCCAATATTGAAACGGTTTTTCTGATGGCTTCAGAAACAAATCAGTTTATTTCATCACGCATGGTAAAGGAAATTGCCATACTAGGTGGTGACATTAGCAGCTTCGTTCCGGCACAAGTCAAAGATGCTTTAAAAGAAAAATTAAATTAATTTCGCTTTTCTTAAACATTGTGGTTGCACAATTGGCTCAGATTTCATAGTTTGCCTCTACTTGGTGTGGGCGCGTAGCTCAGTTGGTAGAGCAAGTGACTTTTAATCACTGGGTCACAGGTTCGAATCCTGTCGCGCTCACCATTTTATTTTTTCTTAAATAACATATTTTCCCTTTTTTCTGTTTTACACAGATGAGGGGGAATTGTGTTTCTTTCTCATTCTTTGTCATCTTAATTTATGCTAGGTTTCTCCTTATAAGGCAGAGTATATTCTTGCCAATGAAGAAACCTAATCACAGGTTTTCACATAATTATGGGGGGCAAATCATGTCTTCGTCTATTCACGATACTGAATATTCATTTTCTAGTAATCAGTCTATTGTAGGCGCACAGATGCTTTTTGTAGCATTTGGCGCATTAGTGCTTGTACCGTTATTAACCGGACTTGATCCTAATGTTGCGCTTTTTACCGCTGGTCTAGGTACTTTAATCTTTCAACTAGTTACCAGAGGTCAGGTTCCGGTCTTTCTGGCCTCATCATTTGCATTTATTGCGCCGATTATTTATGGCACCCAGACGTGGGGTGTTCCGGCAACAATGGGTGGATTAGTATGCGCTGGCGGTCTTTATATGCTGATCAGTGTTGCTATTAAGGCATTTGGAGTCGGTTGGTTGCAACGAGCATTTCCAGCCGTTGTCGTAGGCCCTGTGATTATGGTTATTGGTCTATCATTGGCACCTGTTGCGGTTTCCATGGCAACTGGTCTGGCTGGTGAAAATCAGATCGTTCCAAAAAATATTTCTCTGATAATAGCGGGCATTACATTGCTGGCCACCATATTGATTGCTATTCGTGGGCGCGGCATGATGCGGATTGTCCCTATTTTTTGCGGTATCATTATTGGATATATTGCTAGCCTGATCATTGGCGGCATGACAGGTATCAATTTGGTTAATTTTGATGCCATTACCAACGCCGCATGGTTTGCTGTTCCATCATTTACTTTTCCGGAATTTCAATGGGCTGCTATTATTTTCATCGTTCCGGTTGCCATAGCACCAGCGATTGAACATTTTGGTGATATCATGGCCATTAGTGGTGTGACCAAGAAAAATTATATGGAAAACCCCGGTATTCATCGCACAATGATGGGTGATGGTCTGGCAACATCTGCGGCTAGTATGCTTGGTGGCCCGCCTAATACCACCTATTCTGAGGTGACAGGCGTTGTTACTTTAACCAAAGTCTTTAACCCCGGCGTGATGACATGGGCGGCGATATTTGCCATCCTTCTTGCCTTTGTCGGCAAACTTGGCGGCGTTCTCGTATCAATTCCCATGCCTGTCATGGGTGGGGTCATGGTGCTGCTTTTTGGACTTATCACAACCGTTGGTATTTCGGTTCTAATCAAAGATCAGATTGACGTTAGCAACCCCAGAAACATGTCCATTATAGCCATCATCATGGTTGTTGGTGTCGGTGGTCTGATTGTGCCTGTTGGCGGCGGTATGACGCTTGCCGGCATTGGTCTGGCTGGTATTCTTGGCGTAGTCCTTAATTTAATCCTGCCAGCGCATCAGGACGATTAAAACCTTATTAAACCTGTTAACCGCTTCCTGTCATATGATTATCATATGATGGGGAGGGGTGTTTTTATGCCTGTTTAGCCTGTTCTGTGATCTGGCTTAGGCTCATGGCTGGCGTAATCGATTCCGGATCAATGCGAATATGAATGAGAACTGGCCGGTCAGCGGTCAGGGCGGCGGTCATGGCATCCGGAAATGCCGCATCATGATCAACATAATAAGCAATACATCCCATGGATTCAGCCAGTTTGACAAAATCCGGATTTACCAGACTGGTTAATTGCCCGCGGCCGGGAAAATGACGTTCCTGATGCATCCGGATAGTGCCATACATGCCATTATCAATGACACATATGATAGGCTTTGCACCTGCCTGATACGCGGTTGCCAGCTCTGGCATGGTCATTTGAAAACAGCCGTCACCTGCAAAAGCAATAACCGGCCTGTCCGGATAACGTAGCGATGCCGCTACCGCCGCCGGTACGCCATAACCCATTGATCCCGATGTTGGCGCTAATTGTGAGCCACTATCCCGAAAATAATAGAACCGGTGAAGCCATGTAGCGTAATTGCCAGCGCCATTTGTCATAATGGATTCCGGCGGCAGATGATCACGCATCCATGCGACCACCTTGCTCATATTTACCTGCCCCGGTTGTTCGGGAATTGGCGTTGTCCAGTCCAGAAAATCCGCATGTGCTTTATTTATACGCGGGGTTTCAGCGACTGTATCCATACGGGCTAATAATCCGTCAATAACAGCGTCCTCGATGCTGGCTATGGACAGGATAGGGGTGTAAACGCGCCCAAGTTCATTCTGATCGCGGTGAATATGCACAAAGCGCATTTGCGGGTGCGGAATATCAAATAAGCTATAACTTTGTGAGGGTATCTCGCTCATCCGGCCGCCAAGCAGGATCACCAGATCACTGTTTTTGATGCGTGTTAAAATGGCCGGATTGCATCCAAGTCCCAGATCACCAGCATAAGCCGGACTAAGATTATTCATGAGCCGTTGCCGCCGAAAAGAGCAAACCACCGGAATATCAGCCGTGATAGCCAGCGTTTCAAGCGAAGTAATAGCATGATCTGACCAGCATGAACCGCCAGCAATAATGACCGGTGAATGCGCGGCTTTTATCATATCAGCCAGCTGATCCAGCGCCGATTCATCTGGCATTGGTTTTTCAATGATTACCGGCGATAAAGAAGAATGATGAACAGGATCATAAAGCATATCTTCGGGCAGACTGATCACAACAGGGCCGGGGCGGCCTTCTTGTGCGGTTTTCCATGCCTTAACCATCAAAGCAGGCAATTGATCAGCGTCATCAATTTCTATCACCAGCTTTGCCATGCCGCCAAAAAAAGCCTGATAGTCGACTTCTTGAAATGCATCACGGCCTTTCATGTCGCGGGCAATCTGGCCGACTAATAGCACCATTGGCGTGGAATCCTGTTGCGCCACATGCACCCCTGATGAGGCATTGCTTGCACCGGGGCCACGGGTAACCAGCGCCACACCGGGGCGTTTTGTCATTTTACCATCGGCTTCTGCCATCATAGCGGCGCCGCCTTCGTGACGGGTCAGCACGGTATCTATGGCTGAATCCTGAAGCGCATCAAGAACCGGCAGAAAACTCTCACCCGGAACGCAAAATAGCCGGTCAACGCCAAATCTTTCCAGAATATCGACAATGACTTGCCCGGCTGTTTTTGAAGTGGCGGTTTTTGTGGTGACAATATTAGTCATAACAACCCTTATTCTTATGGTTATAAACCTTATTGTTGACGGATCAGCTATTCGGCTTCAAGGAAAAAACTACCGCATCAAGATTTTTTGCATCTGCCGGATCATGCGTCACCATCAATGCGGTTAACCCATCACGGGCAACCATTTGCTTTACCTGATCCAGACATTCTGCTTTTGTTTCAGGATCAAGCGCGCTAAATGGCTCATCCAGTAATAAAATCGACCGCTTGGCTGACTGATCAGATAACGATATGCGTGACCGAACTAATGCTCTGGCCAGCGCAACTCTTTGTTGCTGACCGCCAGAAAGCGTGTCAATCGGCCGCTTATTCATCCCCGGAATGCCCAGATCAGACAGGCTTTGTTCAATCATGTTCCGGCTGTCGGTGCTATTGCGGATATTGGCGGCAAGCCCAATAGCAATATTTGTCCAGACATCCAGATGCGGAAACAGATTATCATTCTGAAACAATATGGATACTGGCCTTTCGGCTGGCAACAACCCGCATATGGACTGCCCTTGCCATAAGATATCACCGCTAAGGGGGTTGAGAAATCCGGCTATCAGATGAAGCAAGGTGGATTTACCAATACCTGACGCGCC